>JANPKZ010000360.1:0-4873 GCA_031426295.1 Saprospiraceae bacterium | reverse complement strand
CCCCGGCTACCTCGGCAAAGATCTTACTAAAGATACCCCTGCCACAGAACATCATGAACCCAATGGCGAGCATCCGAAGAAGCTGGAGAAAGGGTAGTCGGTACTTGTGGTGAGCTTGTCGAATCCATTCGGTAAAAATTGTATTCAGTAAAAATTGTATTCAGTACTGGATAATAGGAATTTAATTAGCAAATGCATCTTCGGATGCATTTGTTTTTTACATCAATTAGCGTCAATTAGTGTAATTTGTTGCAAGCAGGTATCGCAAAGTGAAATGCCGCTAATGGTTCGACAAAGCTCACCACAGGTTACACGAATTGACGCTAATTCAATTTTAGCTCATATCGAATACTGAATACTGAATATTGTATACTGTATACCGAATACCGAATACCGAATACTGAATACTGTATACCGAATACTGAATACCGAATACTGAATACTTTTTTTACCCGTGCTCCAGTGATCCTTTGCTCCAGTGATCCCTAAAACCTCAGATGCTTAACTGTCAATTTTTCATGTATTAGCTGACGAAGTGAATCAATCCCGATATCAAGATGTATCGCCGCAAAATTTCCTGTCACGGCAAGATCACTATGTGATGTCTTCACACCTTCCGGCACCATGGGCATATCCGACACAAGCAACAATGCACCTGTTGGTATACCATTATGAAAACCGACGCTGAATAAAGTCGCCGTCTCCATATCAATAGCGAGCGCGCGTATGCGGTTGAGATATTTTTTAAATTTCAGATCAAATTCCCACACCCGGCGATTAGTGGTATACACTGTTCCAGTCCAGTAGTCTTTTGCGTACTCGCGTACGGTAGTGGAAATTGCTTTCTGTAATGCAAAAGATGGTAGTGCAGGAACCTCCGAAGGAAAGTAGTCATTCGATGTACCTTCTCCCCGGATCGCAGCGATCGGCAGGATCAGGTCCCCTACATTATTTTTTTTCTGCTTCAACCCACCACATTTTCCAAGAAACAAACATGCTTTTGGTTTAATAGCTGTTAACAAGTCCATGACCGTCGCAGCATTTGAACTCCCCATCCCAAAATTGATGATCGTAATATTTTCAGCAGATGCACACTGCATCGACAATCCCTTCCCATAAATCTCCACCCCAAACTTCTCCGCGAACACATCCACATAATGTGAAAAATTTACCAGCAGAATATAGTCCTGGAATTTGTCCAGCGACATACCCGTATACCGCGGCAACCAGTTGTTTACAATGTCAGATTTCGTCTTCATGAAGTTAGTAATTCGCTTCCTTGCGTGACCAGGAGCATTCGAAATGTATTGTTATCGAATATATAATCTGTTTTTCAATGTTCGTCCAATTGTGTGTGAGCTTTTGACGCCAGACTTATAGACGCCAGATACCAGACGATTTTGGATTTTGGTTCCGATAGTTATCGGAATTAGATTTTAGATTTTGATTTTAGATTTTAGATTTTCACAATTCACAATTCACAACTCACAACTCACAATTCACAATTCACAATTCACGATTCACGATTCACGATTCACGATTCACGATTCACGATTCACGATTCACGATTCACGAACTCATGATACACCGACGCCATCACCTCCTCATGTTTCCTCACCTCAATCTTCAAAATCGTCCTCAGCTTGTCAGGATCCGCTTCATCAATCCACCGGTCAATCTCGCCACTCGATGCAGCACGATTCGCATGTATTTGTTCGCGTACTGCGTATAATACCGCCGCCACATGCTTGCACACAGGGCCATGCTCAAAGGGACAGGTGCATTGCCAGCTGGTGATCACATCGTGACCCACCAACAAGACCTGGTATGCATCTGTCCCTTCGATCACTGCCGTCCAGCCATCTGCTGTTTGTTTCAGCATCAATACCTGGTGCGCATCAAAATATTCTTTACCGCGTTCGGTAATCAGGAGATGTACATCTTCTTCTATCTGATCAACCCGTATGCTCATGGACGCAACATCCTTGTCATGCGTGTGACCCCACCAGCAGTACACACAATTGTATACAAGCCACTGGAAAGTTTTGCAACAGATATACGATCAGTAGTTGAATGTCCCTGGTCAACAGTTACACCTTTTGTATCGATGATCATATAGTCCATTCCATTGATCGCATTTTCCCATCGTACAGTGATCTCATCAAAAGATGGATTTGGATAAATGGTAAGTTGTTCTGCATTTGGATCAATGTCTTCTATACCCGTTCCATTGACAAATGAAAGGAAAAATTCTATCGAACTCAATACCGCAGGTATGACACACGCGCCATGACCAAAGCCACTGTTGAGATCTTCAGCTTCTGTATCAGTTGCACCCAACGCATTCATTTCCGTTTCAGCAACGATTGAATTTTCAGGAGATACAGTTACATCAGAACCGCAATAGTAGAGTTTGGTAGGAGTTTCCGGTGAGAAATTATATGTATCGTTTGCTGCTAATGCAACATTGATTGGATGATTCAAATCATTTGCAATCGCATCGACGATACTATCCTGTAGCATCCGTTTGACAATCGTATCGCCGCCCGTTTGTAATTGTGTAATAAGCGTATTGTTAAGCATTGTCAGATTAATAGCACCACTAAAAAAAGATTCAATACTTGTTGCATAGGGCTCTTTAAACACCTGACCAACGCTGTCATATAAATCATAAACTTCATTATAGCTTAGGAAGATATTTGCGATGTATGCCGGGTTGTTATAAGAAACATCACTCAGTACGATATCCCGCATCACACCTGACAAGCTGTAAGGTCCTGACATATGTGTGGCAGCTGTAACCGGAATAATAATTTCCCAGAAAGCATCGATCTCCTGGTGCAACGCCATAGACGCATGTCCACCCTGGGAATATCCTGACAAGAATAAAAATGCAGGATCATAATCAGGATCATTCAATTCAAGAAATTCATACGTTGCGAACAACATATCTAGAGAAGCCGAAGCTTCAGATGCTGCATGCAGATATGGATGAAAACCTCTCGCATCGCCCAGGCCTAAATAATCAGGTGCTGCTGTAGCAAAACCTTTTCCGGCATAAGCCATAGCTACTTCAAACCCTCCGCGTAGCTGCGAAGGCACATCCGTTGGTCCACTGACCGTGCCATGACCATATACGACAATCGGTAGTTTTGTATCAGCAGGTACCTGCGGAAGTACAAGTAGACCGGAAGCTGTATCGGGATTCATGTGTACATCCAGTGTCTTGTAACGGATCTTGTACAGGTCGATATCATAGTCAACCAGTTGACCAAAAAGGACAAGGAGTTCAAATTTTGTGCGGCTGCCAAGGAACGTATAATCAACAACGTACTCCTGGGCCATGACTTTTCCGGTAGAAATAAAAAGGGCAATGAGAATCAGGAATTTGTGGAAACGATTAATCATAATTTATTGGATATGTGATGAACGAATAGGGATAAGATAATATGTCAGGCCAAAAATATAACTAATTTGCCGAATATATAACCCGGTCGAAACTGACCATGTATACATTAGAGCACATAGGAATTGCCGTCCGGTCACTCATCGAAAGTGATCCTTTGTTTGAACGCCTTTTGGGTCAGCCTTCATATAAACATGAAGAAGTATCAGATCAGCGCGTAATCACTTCTTTTTTTAAAGCCGGGGAATCAAAAATTGAGCTTCTCGAGGCTACGGACCCTTCCAGTCCCATCCATAAGTTTATTGATCGAAGGGGCGAAGGGATCCATCACATCGCGTTCGAAGTGCCTGACATTCAGGCTGAAATGCAGCGCCTTAAAAATGAAGGATTTGAATTGCTTCAGGAACAACCTGTTCGGGGAGCTGATAATAAATGGGTTTGTTTTATTCATCCTAAATCAGCCAATGGGGTCCTGGTGGAATTATGTCAGACGATCCGTGAAGCCGGTGAAGCCATAAGTGATGCTGACGCCTGAACACCTTGTCATCGCTTTTGCTGGTGCCTTCGTCGCCGGGATGATCAATGCCCTGGCAGGGAATGGATCCGTCATCACCCTTACCATCCTCACAGAACTGATCGGCCTTCCGGGTAACATTGCCAACGGAACAAACAGGGTGGGGGTATTACTAAATGCACTTGGAGCCTTCACCGGTTTCAGCAGGAATTCAAAGGTTGATTACCGGCGTCATATAAAATATATCATTCCGGTTGTCCTTGGAGCGGTGATGGGTACGCTCATTGCCACCATCGTCACCAATGAACAATTCATGGGTGTCTTCAAATTCCTGATGGTCCTCATGCTGATCGTCATCCTCGTCAACCCTGAGCGCTGGCTGATCGTCCGTCCGGAAAGAAGTGTATTGCCAAAGTGGATGGAATGGCCGGTCTTCCTTGTACTCGGTTTTTATGGTGGTTTTATTCAGATGGGTATGGGTGTTTTCTATCTCGCCGTCCTCGTCCTCGTTGCCCGTCTCCCGATGCTCGAATCCAATGCGATCAAAGCAGTGTCCGTTGGAATATTCACATTTATCGCTGTCATCATCTTTGCTTTCGCCGGCCAGGTCGTATGGCTCATCGGTTCTGTCATGGGTGTTGGCCAGTTTCTCGGTGGATGGTTTTCGGCGCATTATGCAAGTAAGGTTTCTTATGCGCCCAAGGTTGCATATTACGTTCTCATCGTCGCTGTACTCTTATCGCTTCTGAAGCTGTTCGATGTTTTTTAGGATCCGTTTAACCCCCTACCCCCTGAAAGTGGAGAATTCCGTTTAACCCCCTACCCCCTGAAAGGGCAGGGCTAATCACTTCTATTTTTTTAATATAGATCTAATTCCCATAAGTTCTGCGCAATCTTCCACCCTATTTCGATAACGTTCCAGTGCTTTCTTTATCGATCGATATCCATTCACG
>JANPKZ010000359.1:0-26227 GCA_031426295.1 Saprospiraceae bacterium | reverse complement strand
TCTGCCAATCCCGGAGAAACGTTGATTGAAAAAGAAAAAGAATATGCCGAGATGTTTGCGAATCCCTACCAGGCAGCAGAACGTGGATTTATTGATGAAGTGATTCTGCCCCAGGATTCCAGAAGAAAGATCCTGAAAGGATTCGCCGTGTTATCGCATAAGAAAAAATCCAATCCATTCCGAAAGCATGGAAATATACCATTATAAACTAAAAACTAAAAGTTAAAAACTAAAAGTTAAAAGTACGAGTTACGAAGTACGACAAAATAAGTTTTGCTTAAAATTTCGCCCTGAGCGTAGAAATATTTTTTTTGCTAAATATTATATACTGAATACTGAATACTGAATAAAAAAACGGGAGCTCATCAACAGATCAGCTCCCGTTTTTCTTTGTTAGATTAGTATTAATTCGATGCCTTAACCAACTTCACTGGCCACACATTTCCATTGTATAAAATCGTTGCCAGGTAAAGACCACCGGTAACATCTGGCATCTCGAAGTACGAATTAGCAGGAATGTTTTTTGAATGGACGAGTACCTTCCCATTCGAGTTAAACAACGTAAGTCGGATATCCTGTTTTGCAAAGATGCCGGGGAAGCTACCATTATTGAAAATTTCAAACACCTCATCGTGTTGTATGTCTTCAGTGGCTACAGTACAATCCACAACTCCCGGAACAAGTATTCCGAAACACGCCGGATTTTCAACATCAGTCACAAGAAATTCGTAAACGGTATTTCCGTTTTCAAACGGACCTATTTGTATTGGCAGATCTTCGTAGCTGAAAGTTCCATATTGGTTTCCATTACCTACCACGTTGAATCCAAGCGTACCTTGATTTGCAATATTGAAGTTTAGGTTGAAGAAGAACATATTGTTTGAATCGCAACCAGTGATACTGTATTCCATTTCATTAATATCACAAATCGGAACACACACCGGACCTTCAAACTCAAGTCCCTCGCAGCATTCTGTATTGTCGCTTTCGCATACGGATACAAAGTAATTTCCATTTTCATTCACAGGAAATTCTGTGATGTGAATCGGCACTTGTTCGAATGTGAAAAATCCGAGATAACCTGAGCCTGAATACACGTCGAATCCGCCTGCATCTACATTAATCCAATCAAAATTAATGATAGCACCAAATGTGCTGTCCGATGTACAATCCTGAACATCAACAACCAGATCAAAGATGTTACAGTCATCGTTGCAATTTGGATTTTCGAGTGTATAAGTATCACAGCAGTCCGGAGCTTCAGTAGCACACACTGTAACAACTACAGTCTCACCAGGCAATAGCGGGAAATTTTCAATATGAATAAAATTCGGCTGGATTAGATAATTACCAAGCACTTGGTCATTTGCAGAAATCGTTACAGAATCACCGGGAAGATTAGTAGACTCAAATACAACATCCACGATAAATGTATTGGCAGATGTACACTCGCCACGTTCAGCAAAGAGGTCAAACAATTGACAGTCTCCATTACATACAGGAGTTTCGAAGAATACAACTTCGCAACAGCCTTCGTTGCCCTGCGCACATACATGGATCTCTGTAATATTGCCATCCAGAACAGGGAAATGCTCGATGAAGACCTGGCCTTCATTTCTATGGAAGGTACCAATGGTCTGTCCATTGGCATCGACTACCACTGAATCCGTTGGCAGGTTGGCAAAGTCAAAATTAAGTGTCAGAGAAAAAGTTGTATCAGAGGTACAATCACCTGGAAGTGCATTCAGATTAAAAATATTGCAACCTGTTGGGTCACATTCGGGTGTCTCAAATTCCAATACATCACAACAATCCTCATTGCCCATTGCGCAGACACGCACAACACTGTTATTCGTATTAAACCAGGGGAAATGTTCTATGATGACTTGTCCTTCATTTACGTGATAGTTTCCTAATTCAATGTCCCCCGATGTGACGGTCACAGAATCCGTAAACAAATTGGCAAATGCAAAATGGATTTCAAGTGGATATGTTGAATCCGCAAAGCACTGACCGGTTTCAATAAAATTTATATCAATGACACATTCCGTTGGTGGACCGCACTGGGGTGCTTCATACGCGTAAGTAGCACAACAATCTGGATTGTGAACGGAACAAATTTCCAGTGTAATCTGATTTGTACCAATCTCCGGAAAATGTTCAATTTCAATCCGGTGTGTTGGATCGATAAACGTATCGATCATAACTCCATTAATCCTTACGGTAACAGAATCACCCAGGATGTTGTCAGCATTATATTCCATGACGACATGATAGGTAGAGTCTGACGTACAGTCGCCTGGAATAACAATCAGGTCATATATTTCACAATTATCAGGATCACAATCCGGAGTCAAAAATTCGAACGTGTCACAACAATCTTCGTCACCCACTGAGCAAACGGTCAGATGAGTTACTGGACCTGCGTACACTGGGAAATTAATAATGCGAATAAATCCAGGTGTTATCAGGAATTTCCCCAGCGAACTGTCATTCGCCATGATCCAGACTGAATCTGTTGGCACATTTAATGTATCAAATGTTATATCCAGTACGAATGATTCCAGTGAATTGCAATTGCCTGGTTCAGCAAAAAGATCAGTGATATGACATGCCGCACCTTCACATTCATTAGTTATGATAACCGGAATCGTTGCACAACAGCTATTGAGATCATTCGCACATACCTGCAATGAACTTGTACCATCTCCTTCATGGATATCAATAATGATCGGTATTTCATTTACATTATAAAATCCCTGGAACACTCCATCTAAAAAGATGTCCACATGTTCGCCGGGAAGATTTTCATAAAAGAATTCTATCTCAATCGCAAACGTTGTATCCGAAGTACAGCCAATATTTGTGTAAGAGAGATCAAATATTTCACATGCACACTCTGGTGCTGCAAATGTAAGTTCTGCTGAACAATCAGGATGGTCATTGTCACTGACCCTGATCACATCTGTACCCTGGCCACTGCCCGGAAATTCCAGAAGTGTCAGCGGGAGATCAGCGTACTGAAAGAAGCCATAAAACTCATCGTTGACAAACAGATCAAAACTATTGCCGGATACATTTTCATATTCAAAATTGACTTCAGCGATGTATGTGTTGTTTCCGGTGCAACCGCCTGTAGAAACTGTGAGATCGAAAATATCGCAGATATCATCACAACCCAGTGTGCCGATTTCAAGCGCAGCAAAACAAAACTCATCCTGGCTGTCTGTTACCACAAACTCAAGGAACTGGCTGCCACTGCCATCAAATGAATCGATCTCGATCGGAAGGTCCTCATATTCAAACGTACCATAGATCGTACCATTACCGGCAACCGTAAAACCATTAGAGCCTGTATTAGTAAAATCAAAGTCAAGAATGACAGAAAAAAGTCCGTCTTCCGTACATGGCTGTGGTGTGGCTTCGAGATTGTAAATAAGGCAACCGCAACATTGCAGTGCCTCATAGGTAGCCGTAGCACAACAACCTGGATTGTCATTGTCACATACTGTGACTACATCTACAAACTGACAATCATTATTGTAAAATGGCAATGTCAAAGGAAGATCTTCATAGGCGTGTGTGCCATAATACGCATATTGTGAAAAAACAGAATACCCGTTTTCACCGTGGCCTTCCACATCCATTTCCAGCAACAATGAATAGCCATCATCACTCACACATAATAATGGGTCAACAGTAAAGCTTAGGAAATCACATGGAGGCGGACAATGATATACACCTAAAACGTATTCATATACACAGGTTGATAATTCACTATCACGAATGACAAATTCCCATGAAAGATTTGAATTGCCATTTAGTGGTCCAACGGTGATCGGCAGTTCGCTGTATCCAAAAGTACCGTAGTTAATATTATTACCGCGTAGGGTAAAGCTATCAGATGGTGAATTGAGATGATCAAAGTCAATGTGAACAACAAAATTATTTACCAGGCATTGCGGATCCACATTGACATTGTATATCTCACAGTTGGTGGGGTTACAATCGATGGGAGCAAAAGTCAGCGTTTCACAACAATCTGTGTTATCATCACAGATAATAAGTTTGATAGAATCGGCGCCATTGACTTCCATAGAAGAAACAAATACTGGCAGGCTTTCATATAAATACGAGTGTAGAGGTGTACCATCTTCATAATATACGTCAAATGCAGGGGTGCTTACATCTTCATATTCAAAATTTAAAATGGCATTTGCAAAATTTGGATTCGGACAATTCAGTACTTCCAAAGTCCCGTTGCTAAAATGGCAAATCGGACCACAATCGAGCGATTCAAACGAAACAAAATTCTGGCATGCCGGATTTTCAACATCCCACGCTACGAATTCATATTGCGATTCATTGTCACCCAGGAAAGGTCCGATCGTAATAGGAAGCTGGGAGTAGAAAAAGGTCCCGTATATCGTGCCGTTACCCGCAAGTGTAAAACTCTGGCTGGACGGATTGGTTACTTCCAGGTTGACAGATACATCAAAATAAAAACCATCGCATGATTGCGGAGTCACTGTAATGGCTGTGATATCGCACTCCTGCGCATATCCCAGTACAGGGAACATAATGACAATCAGGGCTTTAGTAAGGAGAGATTTTAACATGTTCTGCGGATTTAGGTAGTGACAAATCTACTAAAAGAGGGGGAGTAAGGTTGTTAATTTCAAGATACCAATATCTTTATGACTGTTGCCTTGGCCACAATTTCAGCTGATATATGAATGGAATGATGCTTTGGGGAGTCGACCAGCCCCTGATAATGGCCGAAATCACTCAGACGTTGCCACCTGTAGGTGATGTCTACGTGAGGCTGCATAGTGCAGCATTGAACAAACGGGATTACTGGATTACGAAGGGAAAATATCCCGGCTTGGTATTTCCTTTGATTCCCGGTAGTGATGGTGCAGGGACGATTGATGACCGGGAGGTCATTATCAATCCCGGTTTTAACTGGGGAGATGATCCTTTGATCTTTGCACCCGGATTTAAAATACTGGGTATGCCGGATAATGGTACCCTGGCAGAAATGGTGAAGGTGCCTGAGCAAAATCTCTATGATAAGCCTGCACACCTCAATTGGTCCGAAGCATCTGCACTACCTGTAGCTGGAGTCACTGCTTACCGGGCAATGTTCTCTAGGGGACATGTGAAAAAAGGTGAGCGCATGTTGATCACCGGCATCGGTGGAGGTGTGGCAACGATGGCATTATTGTTTGCGAAAGCTATTGAGATGGATGTGTGGGTCACATCATCATCGGATCAAAAAATCGAAAGGGCTATAGAATATGGTGCGAGTGGCGGATCGAATTACAGTGCATCCGACTGGGATCAGGATCTTGGTAAAAAGGCTGATGGCAGGTTTGATATTGTCATCGACGGGTCAGGTGGAAGTTCTTTTTCAAAACTCATTCCATTGGTGAATCCGGGAGGTCGTGTTGTCATTTATGGTGGTACGGCAGGTACGATTACGGATCTGAGCCCTCAACGCATCTTCTGGAGGCAGATAGATATTCTTGGAACTACTATGGGTTCGCCGCAGAATTTCAGGGACATGGTAGATTTTGTCAATGCACATCAGATACGACCCATCATCAGTCATACATTTCCACTCGACCAGGTGAATGAAGCATTGGCAGTGGTTGAGAAGGGAGAACAATTTGGCAAAGTATGTATTGATATTCAATGATCCGGGTAGGGCTGCTTTCTGATACACACAGTTATTTCGATCCGCAACTAAAAGATGTATTCGCAGCATGTGATGTCATTTGGCATGCAGGCGATGTAGGTAATGTTGCAGTGTGGGATCAGCTCTTTGCGCTGAAGAAACCTTTGACGGGGGTGTACGGAAATATTGATGGAAAAGATATCAGGATCATCGCTCCGCAGGAACAAATCTGGCACGTGGATCAAATGAAAATTTACATGATCCACATTGGAGGTTATCCCGGACACTATCCTTCACGCATCAGGCAACGTCTTGAAGAAATTAGGCCTGACATATTTGTTTGTGGCCATTCACACATCTTAAAAGTGATGTATGACCACGCCTTACAATTCCTGCATCTCAATCCAGGTGCCAGTGGGTATGAAGGTTTTCATAAAGTGCGCACAGCCCTTCGATTCAGTATCGATGGAAATAAAGTAACTGACATGCAGGTGTTGGAACTGGGTACCCGCTCCGTAATCAAAAAATAAATTATTCAATAGCCTGCAGGATATCTTCAAGCAGGTCCTGTGGGTTTTCGATCCCGACCGAAACGCGGATAAGTCCATCAGTTACGCCGGCTTTTCTTCTTAGTTCAGGATCAACCTTAATATGGGAAGAGGATGCAGGATGAAGAATTAACGTGTCAACATCTCCCAGAGTAGGAGCAAGAGAACATAATTTAAAATTATTCATGGCCTTAATCGCATTCTGTATATCTCCTTTCAGTTCAAAGCTCATCATACCACCAAATGCACTCATTTGTTTTCTTGCGATAGTATAATTTTCATTCGTTTCAAGACCAGGGTAATTGACATAAGACACATTTGGATGTTCGGATAATTTGTAGGCAAGGAAAAGTGCATTTGCACAATGTTTGTGCATCCGTAAGGGAAGTGTCTTTAAGCCCTGGTAAACGAGCCAAGCTTCGAAGGGACTACAATTGGCACCAGTCAGCTTCATTTGCGTCCAGATCTTTTCCTTCATGATCTGGATATCTTTCCCAATGACAACGCCTGCCATGCCAGTGCCATGACCGTTGAGATATTTTGTAGTGGAGTGAATGATAAAATCTACACCATGCTTAAAGGGTTGTTGCAGGTAGGGCGTCGCAAATGTGTTATCGATGGCAGTCCAGCGATTATGTTTTTGGGCAACTTCAGTTAAGACGGAAATATCAATTACTGCCAATGTAGGATTGGCGGGCGTTTCAAAGTACACCAACCGGATCGATGGATCTTTTTGCAGATAGGCATCTACTTTTTCAGGATCGGACAGATCCGTCATAACGATCTCGATGCCGGTACGGGTCACAATCTTCATAAGAAGTTCTGTCGTGCCGCCATACAAAGTGTGTTGTGTTAGTATTTTATCACCAGACTTTAATAATCCACCGATGAGCATATCAATGGCAGCCATGCCCGAATTAGTCATGATGGCCAATGCTTCCATATCGGTTTCAAATGTTTCCATAGCGGCGATTTTCGCAGCAGTAGCATCTACCGTGGGATTTCCATAACGGCTGTATGTATGTGCCACTTCCTGGTTGCCAAACACACGCATGCTGTGTTCGATATCTTCAAAATCAAATGATGATGTGGCATATATCGGGAGTATGTGTGGGCGTGTGGTTTTTGGATCTTTCCATTCACGGGCGGATAAGGAATCAAAATGCATGATGGGTTTTAGATTTTAGATTTTAGATTTTGGATTTTGGATTTTTAAGGAGCTAAGGAGTAAGGGAACAAAGGAGCAAAGGGCCATTGGTATGTAAGAAAAGCTACCTTATGTAAGCTTAACTTTACAACATTCATATACACAATTTGCCACGTTCTTAATTTCTTTAGCCTTCGCATTAGCTTCATCTTTCACATGCTAATCTAAGTCTCTGAACCCGGATATTATTGTCGGCAAATATAAATCTGGCCAACAGGAATAAAAAAAACTCCGGAGGCCCATCCCCCCGGAGTTTTTAATATAAAAGCAATTACTAAATAATGATGATGTAGTTATCTGACAACGCTGACTGGTATTGTCCGTTGTCCGTCGACAGTCTCCACCTGGATCAGGTAGCTGCCGGAAGGCAGATCTTTTATGATCAGGCTTTCCTGGTGTTGCGTGATGACGGAGGTGATATTTTTTGACAATATGGTTTGGCCTACTGAGTTGATCATGCGGATCCTGACATCACTGCATGGTTTTGTGAAATCAAGTTTTACAGTAACCACATCGCTGGCAGGATTTGGAAATGTTGTCACCAGATTGGTAGCAGGCAATTCTTCATGGGTATTTGTGATAGGCTCTACTACCATTCTGATCATCGGTACTATGTCATCTCCAAAATATATACGGGCGTCATTCACATCCAGTTCATTGACTTCGTAATCTATGTTAGCGATATTACCATCAGGTGAAAATCCAAGAGCTGTCATGAAGAGGGGTTCTTCTGCAAGACCTAAGGCAAAAGCGCTATCCATCGCCAAAACCTGGGCATTATAATTCCATTCTTCGCTTGCTAATAGGAACATCTGTGGGTCCGCTGCAACACTTGCAACATATTCCACCATGACCATATACTGTTGACCTCCCTGGAGAATTATATCCTCTCCGGGATTATCAAAGTTTTCCAGGATAGTATTGAAAATTGCATTGTCACCTTCAGTTCCTGTAAATGTATATTCCGTGAAACCAATAAACCGGCGTTCACTACTTTCTGCAATACGATCACCGTTAGTATCAGTCCAGGCCAATAGATAAAGACTGACTGTTTTGCCTATCATATCCCCCGGATTACTGACACCCCAAACTATATTCAAGAGTTTGTCATTAGTTACTGGCCTGAAGATATTGCCATATGCAAATGACAGGGGCGCACCTACATTGTATAAGGCATTGTTGACAGCCACTGATCTTGTAAATCCATCTTCCAGCGCAAATTCATTATTGCCTACTTTGAATGTATGCGTAATCACATTATCGGAAGGATCAAAGTCTGTTGCATCGGTAGAAATTGTATAGGTGCCCTGATAAATTCCATTTACTGAAGGCAAGTCAATTAACGTAGAAAAGACTTTATTTTCAGATAGCGAATCAGGACCCACCGTACCATACAGATTGTTTTCATCATACACTGTAGCTCCGGTTGTAGTGTTGACCAATTTGTAATTTAAAGTTGTGTTGTCCTGAGCACATGAACCAACGTTAAAGATGTCAGCCAAAGCAGCGAAAGGGAAGACCTGGTCTTTTGGAATAGCAGCCCATGGTGCTATTGCAAAAAAGTTTTCCTGCACACGCGTGTTATTACACTCCGTTTCAACTAACCGGAAATCATCAACGATGTAGAAATAATAATGAGCGAGATACACAATACGCAATTGCAGTGAATCAAAATTCTGTGCACCATCAAGAAACATCCGGATTGAATTTTGAGTATCAGCAGCATTGGGTACCAAATCAGCATTGATCTCAGTATCCTTCCATGCAGACCATGCTGCATCACCTGTGTTGCGATTACGGAAAGATAATGTCCATGAACTGTTGAGTTCACGGGTAGCCTGGTCGAAGGTTACAGAGATACCAGGCACATTCCAATCACCGGTAAATATGACTGGCGTATGCAGTTCATATGTAGCAGGATTGGATTGGTTGCCTGAAGGACTTAATGACGTAGGCACTGGTCCTGATGCAGCAACCCCGGTACCTCTGTTGTCATTAAAATCTGAATTCACACCTACAGCGCCATCACAAAATGTACGTGACTGGATTTTTGTAGCAGGTGTAAATGCGGCAGCGTCAATACCTCCATCAGGAAGGTGTTTCCAAACTGCATTCACGCTTGAATCAGGGTTGATCGCACACACACCAAACGTTGACCATCCCCTGGTAAAAGGGTCTGTATCGAAGGTTTCATTCCATAGAATATTATCTACCCGGTAAGGCACCGGATAAACTCCCAATCTGAATGTGCCCTCAGTATCGGTAGTAGCACCGGTTGACCATACACGCAGGATATACGTGTGATTAGCCTGAAGACAATAGGATGGTATTTGGATACTGTTTTCTTCAGGATCAGTTGCAGAAAAACAGGTTATTGGTTGGGCATTTGCATCACAGCTTTCATATAATGCCATTCCAATAGCAGGTAAATCAGTAGAAGCAATATCTCCAAAATACCCTTTGATTACAACTGTACCGTTTACCAGTGTTGCCGGAGTAGTAAAGTCAAACCATACATCATCTGTAAAAAATGCTGCAGAACATCCACCAATTGTCGGAAGGGTAGATGCGGTCGCACCGCGTGTATCACCATTCGTAAACTGTACTGTAGACTCGCTTGCAGAAAAAGCAACATTTAGAGCACCTGCGCAATCATTGTTGGCAGGTTGTGCCCATGCCGGGGAAATTCCTAATAACAATAAAAGGATTCCAATTGAAATTCGTAAAGTGACAATCATCATTTTCAGTATTTAGATTATTTGATTAATAAGCCTAATACTATGTCTGGTCACATAGGATCGAATCCCAATAGGTAGAGTGGTGCGATAAAAGTAGTATTCACCCTGATGTAAAAAAGTGCAGAATCTGAATTTGTAATCGGGCAGACATATATTTTTTTGTTCATCAAGTTTACGCCGTATTAAAACTTGACTACACTTTAAATAACATTATCACCTAACAGCAAAAAAAAACTCCGGAGAAAAGCTCTCCGGAGTTGAATATGTAATCAGCGCTGATGCGCTACATCATGCGTATTATTTTACAACAACAACAGGAATAGAGCGCTGTCCATCAACTGTTTCAACCTGTAACATATAGTTACCGGAAGCAAGTTCACGAACACTTACGGGTTCTACATGAGTAGTAATTGTGTTTGTCAATGTTTTAGCATACACCACCTGGCCGATGTTATTGATCAGACGGATCTGAACATCGCTGTAAGCCTGTGAAAACTCAAGTTTCACCTGGACCTGATCTGTTGCCGGATTTGGATAAGCTGAGATCAGATTGTCAGTAGGTAATTCATCATTTGTATTTACTTCCGGAGATACAACCACGCGAACCATAGGAACGATGTCATCACCGAAGTAGATACGTGCGTCATTAACATCAAGCTCGTTTACTTCATAGTCAATGTTAGCGATATTTCCATCAGGCGAGAAACCAAGTGCAGTCATAAACAACGGCACATCAGTTAAACCTTTAGCAACAGCTGAATCCATTGCTAATACCTGCGCGCTATAATTGCGAGCGTCACTTGCAAGAAGGAATAATTGAGGATCTGTTGCTACTGAAGCCACATATTCGATCATCGCGATATACTGGAAACCACCCTGCATGATGATGTCTTCACCTGGATTGTCAAAGTTTTCAAGAACAGTAGTCAGAATAGCATTGTCGCCTTCTGTACCTGTAAATGTATAATCTGAGAAACCGATAAACCTGCGCTCGCTGCTTTCAGCAATGCGGTCACCATTTGTATCTGTCCATTGTAGCAAATAAACGCTAACAGTTTTGGTAGCCATGTCTGTAGAGTTATTTACACCCCAAACGATGTTTTCAACTTTCGCATCTTCTTCAGGACGGAAGATGTTTCCATAAGCATATGATAATGGAGCACCAGCATCATAGATAGCACCATTCACAGCTACAGACCTTGTAAATCCATCTTCATGACCGAATACATTACCACCTACATTGAAGTTGTAAGAGATCTTGTTGTCAGAAGGGTCAAAGTCAGTTGAGTCAGATGACAATGTATATTCACCAAGATATTGAGCATCAACTTTTGGCAGATTGATCAATTCAGGGAAAAGTTGATTTTCAGCAAGGGAGTCAGCTCTCAGGTTGCCATACACTAATGTTTCATTGTATGGAACTGCAGCCGTTTCAAGGTTAGTGACTTTGTAGTTTAAAGCAACACTTGTTTGCTCACATGCACCTGCATTATAAACATCTGCAAGAGCAGCGTGCTCACGAACCTGCTTAGCAGGGATCGTAGCCCATGGTGCAATTGCAAAGAAGTTTTCCTGAACGCGGGTGTTATTACACTCTGTTTCTACCAGTTTCACATCATCAATCGCCCAGAGGTAGTATTCGTCATTATAAACAAAACGGATCTGAAGAGAGTCATGACCTGCAGCACCTGGCATAAAGAAACGCTGAACATCATCATCAAAGAAATCACTGTTGATGACGAATTCAGTATTCACCTGAATGTCAGACCAATTGCCCCAATCATTTCCCACATCCTTCGTACGGAAAGAAATGAAGTATGTGCTCTGGTACTGGCGAAGAGCCTGTGTCCATGATAAAGACAAACCAGCAACATCCCATCCACCGCTGTAGATAGCAGGTGATACAAGGAATTTTTCACCTGGAGTAGGACATGGTCCTGCACCAAAGTTACCAGCTACACCACCGTTGTCATTGAAATCACTATCAACACCAACAGCACCATCGCAATATGTTGCACCTGAGATTTTATATCCAACTGCTGCGTATGCACCGTCATCAATAAAACCTAGTGGCAAATATTTAAAACCTGCATTTCCATTAGAGTCAGCTACAGCGCAAGTTCCTGAAGTGGTCCAGCCGTTTGCTTCAAGACCTCCACCGAATGTTTCCCACCATAAAGAAGGCTCAACATCACCGTTTGGATAAACACCTACGCGCAATGTACCTTCTGTAGTAGCATCACCTCCTGTAGACCATACACGCAGGTAATACGTGTGGCCGGTCAGGATGCAAAGACCTGAAACATTAAAACGATCATCTTCCGGAACAGTCGAAGAAAAGCAATGAGTAGCAATAGCTCCTGCATCACAGCTTTCGTACAATGCCATACCTACCGCTGAAACATCATTGGTATTCTGAGCATTATCAAAAAACGCCCTGATGACAATTCCTGCTTCACCCACTACATCTGGAGTAGTAAATGAGAAGAAAATATCATCTGTATAAAAGGTAGTGGAGCAAACATTATTAGGTACAGTAGAAGCCGTGGCTCCGCGTGTATCTCCTTGTGTTACGACCACCGTTGCTTCACTGCCGGAAAAAACGACAGGAAAAGCCCCCGAACAATCATTATTTGCAGGCTGAGCCCACATAGCCGTACTCCAGGCCAATACAAACAGGAGCAGACTTGAAATGCGTAAAGTTACTTTCATCATTATCAGAATTTAGTTATAATAAATTGCTTTTAGTCTTTAGTCGGGAATCCGTAGGCTTGATGGGGATAGAGGTCAAAAATAGGAAAATTTGTCATTTGAGTTCATCAGGATTACATTTCTGCAATCAGGATGACATTTCAGCTTTTAGCCAGTTCATAATCGCAACAGGATCAACGCTTACCACACCTGAATGGGAACAAACATAGGCCCCCGTCAGGTTAGCAAGTGACCCGGTTTTCTGTAAATCCAGTCCGCCCATCAGTGAGATAGCTAGACTACATACCACGGCATCACCAGCTCCACACACATCTACCACGTCAATTGACCTGTCAGGTTTTACCTGTGTTTCACCCGAATTGTTCTGCAGGAACACACCTTCACTTCCAAGGGTTATCGCAACATGCTCAATATTCTGATCATTTCTCCAGGTTTTGGCCAGATCTGAAAGATCAGATACTTTAAGTCCCCTGTTGGCGGCCTGACCTGCTTCCCGAAGATTGGGCTTCAGAAGATCAAAATTCCGGTAAGTGAAAAAATTGCGCTCCTTGGGATCTACAGCTATAAATGCATTTTTAGCTTTTCCAATCTCAATGAGCATACTGATCATTGCCGGGGTTAAAAAGCCTTTATTGTAATCCTGCAGGATCAAAAGATCAATTGTTTCCTTTGATAACCTTTGTTCAACCGCATCAAGAACACTTTGTTCTGAAATACCTGAGAGATATTCTGAAGATTCCTCATCTATCCTGAGCAGGTGATGTGCGGCTGCAACCACCCGGGTTTTTATAGTCGTAGGTCGGTCCGTACTCTCGACCAGGCAATGATGGATTCCATGATCCTGCAATATTCCTTTGAGCGTCTGCTGATGACGATCTGCGCCTGTCAATCCAATAAGGGTCGTATGACATCCCCAAGCAGCCAGATTGAGGGCAACATTGGCAGCACCACCAGCTTTAGTTTCTGTGTGGTGATGACGTACGATAGGTACAGGGGCTTCAGGGGAGATACGATCCACAGTGCCATATATATACTGATCCAGCATAGTGTCGCCAACTACCACCGCCTTGATCCCACCCGCAAAGGCCAGAATTTTTTCAATTTCTTCTCTGTCGATCATGATTTCTCAGGGAAAGGTATTGAATCCAGAATATAATTAGTCACCCGTGCACTGGCACCTGAATGCTCCTCCAGATAATTCCTGGAGGCTGATCCCAATCGCGAAAGAAGCTCAGGGTCCTCAAGTTGTAAAAGGGCGATTTTCAAATCCTGGGTATTCATAATAGTGAGACCATTTCCATTCCGGACAGCATCCACAGCTTCTGGAAATTTTTCATACAGGGGACCAAATATGACAGGTTTGCCAAAAGCCATTGGTTCCAATATATTATGGATTCCTTTTCCAAATCCTCCTCCAACATAAGCGACCTTTCCGGATTTGTAGAGGTACGCAAGGAGTCCTATAGAATCAACGACCAGTACCTGGGCAGCATCATCTTCTTTTTTTAGTTCTGACAACTTGCTATACTTCACGTTCAGTTTTGAAACCAGGCCTGATATTCTTGATGATGATATATCATGTGGTGCAATGATGATGCGAAATGCAGAAGTATTTACGATATCACAGATTAAATTTTCATCCTCAGGCCAGGTGCTACCGGCTACCATGTCATACAATGAAAATGTTTGCAGTAGACCTGGTATTTTAGTGTCGGCTTCCAGCGGGAGTGCAAGTGAACGATCTATCCGGGTATCTCCTGCGACAGAAACATTTTCGAAACCTTGTTGATTGAAATATGAAACATATTCAGATCGCTGCAGAAATATTCTTCGAAATTTTTTTAAATACAACGTCGTCAGTGGTACCGACCATGATCCAAATAATTTCCCCGGTTGCCAGTGCGCTGAGATAAGTATCGCCGGAATGTTTTTCTTTTCCAACGCAGAAAGAAAGCCTGGCCACAAATCATATTTGACAAATACTGCAAGATCAGGTCGGATGTGCTCTATCCAGTAAGAAGCATTACCAGGAAGGTCTGCAGGCAAATATTTTACTTCTGCGAATTGGTAATTTTTTCGAATGGTAAAACCGCTGGGTGAAAAAAAGGTAAGTATGATATCCGTTTGTGGATGTTGGCTCTTCAGGTTTTCAATTACAGGTCGCGCCTGTTCGAATTCTCCCAGGCTTGATACATGAAACCATATTCTTGGCGCACCTGAAAAAGAAATTTTGGCTACATCCTTTTTCCAATTGTTACGACCTGAAAGCCATAGCCTGGATTTTTTATTCCACAATGATGATAACCGGATCGCGAAAACAAGAAGGTAGATACCGGAATAATACAATATCCACATGGCAGATTAATAATAGATATTTTCAGCACTCTTCGACCTGCTTAAAGAAACTACATAGGATATGGTAACACCTGCGAGGATATCAGTTCTTTTTGCATCAAGATATCCGCCGGTCACATTGTCAAAATCCCTGCGAGAGGCAGTTCTTGCTCCATACAAGTCACCCATAATGCTAAACTGGAAATTGTATTGTGGATTTTGGTATTGAAATCCTGCTGCAAGATGAACGCCGGGTCCGTTTGTCAGCCTGTCAAACCCGGGGAGTTTGTCTTTTTGGATAGCTACCACACTCC
Source organism: Saprospiraceae bacterium (assembly GCA_031426295.1). GTDB lineage: Bacteria > Bacteroidota > Bacteroidia > Chitinophagales > Saprospiraceae > Opimibacter. Next base: position 10,694 of record JANPKZ010000359.1, on the reverse strand, counting down.
TCGAATTGTCCTGCACCCTGATCTTGTGTTGTAAAAAACCACCGCCTGCTTGTACCCGGATGCCGGTCAGGTTGTTTTCTGTCTTAGTTAGTTTGAAAACTTTCCCAACAAACAGGCCCGTATAAAAGGCTCTTTCTTTCAGATTGACATCAGCGGCAGCTCCATCCTTACCGATGATGGTCCCATCATATGCCCTGATATTTGCCAGGACATCTTCCTTGACGCTACTTCCAAACAGGAAAGATCCTTCAACACCGGCAAGAAGTGTGGTTTTAAGGTTGGCCTTGCTTATGCTGATGCCTATTGTATTATTGGATCCGAAGCGATCCTTCATGTCACCAAGCGGTAGATGATAACCGTATTTAAACTCCAGCAATGTGCGACCGGGCGAGTTCTGAGCGTTAACCTGACCAGTGCAACTCAGCACCACGAGCAGGAGGCTAAGGTTCCGAAGGGTGAATTCTAGTATCTTTGCGGGACTCATTAATAGTATAATCACGAATAAAGGTATTGAAAAGGGTATTAATCACCGGCGCGGCCGGATTTATCGGATCGCACCTGTGTGATCGGTTTCTACAGGAAGGCTACCAGGTAACAGGGATGGATAACCTCCTGACCGGTGCATTGAAAAATATCGAACACCTGTTCCCTGACCCGAATTTTGACTTCTACCACCACGACGTCACCCGGTTTGTTCATATTCCGGGTGAATTGGACTATATCCTGCACTTCGCTTCACCAGCCAGTCCAATAGATTATCTCAAAAAACCAATTCAAACCCTGAAGGTAGGATCGCTGGGAACCCACAATCTATTAGGTTTAGCGAAATCCAAAGGTTCACGGATCCTGATCGCCTCTACTTCTGAAGTGTACGGAGATCCACTCATCCATCCCCAAAAGGAAGATTATTGGGGAAATGTCAACCCGATCGGTCCGAGAGGTGTTTACGATGAGGCAAAACGGTTTATGGAAGCTATAACGATGGCCTATCATAGATTTCATGGTGTTGAGGTCAGGATTGTCAGGATTTTTAACACCTATGGCCCCCGGATGAGGATCGAAGATGGAAGAGCTTTACCGGCCTTTATGGCACAAGCTTTGAAAGGGGAAGGGTTGTCAGTGTATGGTGATGGTAACCAGACACGGTCATTTTGTTATGTGGATGATCTGGTGGAGGGTATTTACAGATTGTTGTTAAGTGATTATTCTCTTCCGGTGAATATTGGAAATCCTGATGAAATAACAATTCTTCAGCTTGCCAGGGAGATACTTAACCTTGTAGGCAATCCTGAAGCTCATATTGATTATCATCCGTTGCCGGAGGATGACCCCAAAGTAAGACAGCCGGATATCACGCTGGCACGAAGTCTACTCAATTGGGAACCAAAAATTAAGAGGGCAGAAGGTTTAGTTACGACGTTGGATTATTTCAGGAAAGAGCTGGAGGCGGGGTAAGGATAGTTTCTATTAAACATCAAGCATGATTTTATCTATTCGTCATATCATTCTCTTCGGACTATTTTATTTGGTTTTATCTGTTCATTCAATTGATGCCCAGATAACCCAGTCAGAATTGTTAGCCATCCTCCAGGAGAAGGGGATTTCAGAAGATACCTTACGTCAAAGGCTGATAAAAAAGGGATTTGATCCGGATCGGATCAGGCCCGACCAGGTGGATCAATTTCAAAGTGTAGTCTTACAAACGGTTGCTGAAATTGAGGCTGAGAAAAATCAACAAACACCGCAGGCAGTTGTCACCCAGGTACCAGACACCATGTCTAACCCTGTCGCCGTTGATGCACCAACTTCCCCTGTAAAACCAATTCAGGATACCCCAAACCCTAATACCATTTATGGTCAGGAAATTTTTAAAAATAACTCCATATCAGTTTTTCAGAAAAGTGAAGAATTAACACCACCGGAAGATTATGTGATCGGTACCGGTGATCGGATTGGAATTGTTGGTTTTGGTCGTTCTCAATTTGAACTCATTCTGGAAGTGTCACCTGACGGATTTATCAGTCCAGCCGGTCTTCCCAAGATACTTGTAAGGGGAATCACGTATGGAGCGTTGAAAGAACTTTTGTACCAACGATTTCAACAATATTATGTGATCACAAGAGGAGAATTCCAGGTAACGATCAATCGTCCCCGGAATATTACCGTAAATGTTTTTGGTGAAGCTGTGACACCAGGGTCGTACACATTGCCCGCATTCAATACGGCATTTAATATAATCAGTGCTGCAGGTGGACCCACCGTCATAGGATCTGTTCGAAATATTAAAGTGATCAGCGGAAGTAAAGTCAAATCGCTGGATGTTTATGAATTTATGAATGACCCCTCCGTTGCTAATAATTTCTTTTTACAAAACAACGACTACATTCATATACCCGTGGCAGAAAAAGTCATCACCATCGAAGGCGCTATTACCAGACCTTTCGCATATGAACTTTTGTCAACTGAAAACTTAACTTCTTTGCTGAAATTTGCCGGTGGAGTGAAAGCAAATAGTTTCCTGAGTGATATACAAGTGATCAGGTACCTTGATGACCGGCAGATAGTAACAAATATTAATTACACTGATCTTTCTAAAGGCGGTGGAGATTATTTATTATACAATGGGGACCGTGTCATTATTAAGACTATTGATGATGATGTGGCCAATTTTGTGACCATTAGTGGAGCTGTTCAATTTCCGGGTATCTATGAACGACGCGACAGCATGAGGATTTCTGATCTTCTAGAGCAAAGCAGGCTCCAGCCTGGTTCACGTCTGGATTACGCATTTGTATTAGTACATCAACCGGATAATACATACAGGTACGAAAGAGTAAACATTGAAAATATCCTGGCCAATCCAAATGCACCGGATAACATGATCCTTCATGATAAAGATGAGGTTCAAATATTGGCGTTGTCGACCTATGCAGATGTAAAAACTTTTTCTGTCGCGGGTGCTGTCAGGCGGCCTGATAAATTTCTCATGGACCCTGCAGGAAAAATAAAACTGGAGGACGCAATCCTGATGTCAGGCGGATTGACGCTTGCAGCATCAGATTATGGTTTTATCATCAGGCGAGACCCATCAGAGCCGAAAACTGTACAATACATCCATGTCAATCTCAGGGAAGCGTTTAATAAACCGCAGTCTGCTGATAATATGGAGGTACTCGCCGGTGATCAGATTGTAGTTTATGACAAATCGGCCATGCGTGATAATCTTACAGTTTCCATTTTTGGAGCAGTACGAAATCCGGGAACATTTGCGTACGGCCCTAACATGACATTAGGGGATATCGTGAATCTGGCAGGTGGATTTACATTTTCAGCCGACAGGGAACGGATCGATATAGCAAGAAGTGAATTTGGCACAGGAAAAGACCTGAAGATCACAGAATATACTGCTCAACTATCACCAGGCTTCAAGCTGGATGCCAGTGGTAATGAAGGAGTTGCTCTGATGCCATATGATCATATTTATGTCCGCGAGATACCGGAGTTTGAATTACAACAAACGGTAACACTCACAGGTGAAGTAAAATATCCAGGTGTATATGCGATACTCAAAGACAATGAGCGCATCTCTGATCTGGTCGCGCGTGCAGGTGGTCTGACAGGTGAAGCATTTGCAGAAGGGGCACGCATGTATCGAATGGGAGATTCCACAGGACTGGTGGTAATTAATCTTCACGAAATTCTGAACAACAATTCGATTCCATCGAATGTGGCATTACGTAGTGGTGATGTCATTGATATTCCCAAGAGCCGTGAACTTGTTACCATCGGCGGAAATGTAAATCTTGATGAAGAATATTCTGACCGATACCTGAGAGGAGAAAGGTCAATTTCTGTAGCCTTCCGGGGCGAAAAAAGTGCAAAATATTATGTGGACAATTTTGCTGCAGGCGTGAGTGATGAAGGATCACCCGCTGAGATCAAGGTCCAGTATGCTGATGGACATGTAAAAATGACCAAAAAATTTCTCTTCTTTAATTCCTATCCGAAAGTTACACGAGGTGCTGTCATTAGTGTAGGTGATAAGCCTGTGAAGCCGGTAACGGAAAGGGAAAAGGAAGATATTAATTGGGGCACCGTTCTGAGAGATACGTTGACTCAGGCAACAGCTGTTCTTACCATTCTGATATTAGTTGATCAACTGGGTAAATAACCCTTCAAAGCAGCATGGCAAAAATTCGTGATCTTGATTTAGGTGAATTTCCCTTATTACTGGCGCCGATGGAAGACGTCAGCGATACGCCGTTTCGGTTCTTATGCAAAGAGCATGGTTGTGATATGCTTTATACTGAATTCATCAGTGTAGAAGGGTTGATTCGTGATGCTGAAAAAAGTATGCAGAAGCTTGATATCTATGACCATGAGAGACCTATTGGCATCCAGATCTTCGGTGCTGAAATGGAATCCATGGTGCAGGCTACAGATATTGTACTGGAAGCGAAACCTGAATTACTGGACATCAATTACGGATGCCCGGTTAAAAAAGTAGTTTGTAAAGATGCGGGTGCCGGCATTCTCAAGGATGTACCAAAAATGATCAGGCTCACCGAAGCTATTGTTAAACGAAGTCATCTTCCAGTTACCGTCAAAACACGTCTTGGATGGGATGAAGATTCCAAGCACATTGTTGAAGTTGCTGAGCGTCTCCAGGATATAGGCATTGAGGCACTGTCCATCCATGCCCGTACGCGTTCTCAGATGTATAAAGGTGAAGCCGATTGGACCCTCGTCGGAGAAGTAAAAAATAATCCGCGCATGCATATTCCGATATTCGGAAACGGAGATATTGACTCCCCTGAAAAAGCTAAAGAGTACAAAGAACGATATGGTGTGGATGGCATTATGATCGGAAGAGCGAGTATCGGCTATCCATGGATCTTCAGGGAGATCAAACACTTTCTTGCTACCGGAGAAAAACTGGAAGCACCTGGATTGCATGAACGTGTGGATGCAGCGAAAAGACATCTCCGCCATTCGATCGAATGGAAAGGTGAGAAACTGGGTGTACTGGAAATGCGAAGGCACTACACGAACTATTTTAAATCCATGGAAGGAATTAAACATTTTCGTGCCATGCTCGTATCTGAGATGGAACCTAACAATCTGTACGGGATTCTTGATAAGATCCAAGAACATTATTCCACCATGATCCTCGAAACGGTATAGGCTGGCATTGCCGGATGTTGTCTATCCGGATCACATGAATATCTTCACCTGACGTATTCCTTTTTACACATGGTCTTGGAATTATCTTCCTCCGAAAAACAACTGTTTAATATTGTCTCTGATGTTGCTGATCAGCTAGGACAAGAGGTGTATGTGATTGGAGGATTTGTACGTGACAGGCTTTTGCAAATACCTTCAAAGGATATTGACTTTGTGACTGTTGGAGATGGACCTTTGCTAGCCGAAAATGTGTGCCGTGCATTGGGAAATGATTCTTCAGCATTATCAATTTTTAAAACTTTTGGCACCGCAATGCTCAGGTACCGGGACATGGATCTTGAATTCGTGGGAGCGCGGAAAGAATCTTACCAGGAGCACAGCCGAAAGCCCGAGGTGGAAACAGGAACATTGCAGGATGATCAACTGCGAAGGGATTTTACAATTAACGCGCTTGCGATAAATATTCAGGGAAAACTTCTTTATGAAATTATTGATCCCTTTCACGGTATCCAACATCTGGCAGAGAAAAAAATTATAACACCATTAGCACCAGAACAAACATTTTCAGATGACCCGCTGAGGATGATGAGAGCCATTCGATTTGCCGCCCAGCTGGGTTTCAAAATTGATAACATTACGTTTGAAGCCATCAAATCCATGTCCTCACGTCTGGATATAGTATCCATGGAGCGCGTATCATATGAACTGAATAAAATTATTTTGTCACCTGTACCATCTATTGGATTCAGGATGTTGGATGAATCGGGTATACTATCCAGGATATTTCCTGAGATGATGTTATTGAAAGGAGTCGATCTGATCGATGGCCAGGGACACAAGGATAATTTTTATCACACGCTCCAGGTATTAGACAACATTTCAGAATACACAGATAATCTCTGGTTGCGCTGGGCAGCCATATTACATGATATCGCCAAGCCGCAAACCAAAAAATTTGAAAAAGGCCATGGCTGGACATTTCATGGACATGAAGCATTAGGGGCTTCAATGGTCCCAAGAATTTTCAGAAGGATGAAGTTGCCCCTGGATGAAAAAATGAAATATGTCCAGCAACTAGTACGTCTTCATCTGAGGCCCATTGCATTGGTTCAGGAAGAAATCACGGACTCAGCTATACGCAGGCTGCTTTTTGATGCAGGAGATGATCTGGAGGATTTAATGACACTGTGCAGAGCTGACATCACATCAAAAAATCCAAACCGTGTGGCCAGGTATCTCCAAAATTATGAGGAGGTTATCCAAAAGTTAAAGGAAGTAGAGGAAAAAGACCACATGCGAAATTGGCAGCCTCCCATTTCGGGAGAAGTCATTATGGAAACTTTTGGAATCAGACCTGGCAGAGAGGTGGGTGAGATCAAATCAGCTATCCGCGAAGCTATATTGGATGGTCACCTTGAGAATGAGTACGACCAGGCATTTCAATTTATGCTTGCCGAAGGACAAAAACTCGGGCTCTCAGCCCAAAAGCACTAGCGAAACATCCCTATTTTTATTCTTTGACCAGGAAAGTAGCTTTTTTGCCTGCCTGATCGTTTTGATATTGTAATACATGTCAAGCTACCGCTTAATCATATCAACCCTTTTTTATTTGACCCTGATCTGCTCTGCCACATCTCAGCAGAATCTGATGGTTAGCGCAGACCGTAAGTCAGCCTCAGAATTTTTTATTGAACTCAGTCTGCAATCGGGTGTGAACATCATTTATAACGATAATCTGATTGAACAACTGCCTCCGATTACTTTGTATGTAAAAGGTGTCAGTGTCGATGCGATATTGGACCAGGTCCTGAAAGGCACTATGGTAACTTATCAATATGTAGGGAAACAAATTGTCTTAGTTCAGCAGGAACTTCCGGTACAAAGATTTACTGTTAGTGGTGTGGTAATAGATTCCCTGTCCGGTGAACCGCTGATATCTGCGTTTGTCTATGATGAACTGTCCGGCAGAAGTACACAAACAAATGAATATGGTTATTTCAGTATCAATCTGAAAGAAGGAAAAGCGCGACTCCTCAGTGGATATCTTGGATATGCATCGCGACGATTTGACCTTGACCTGAAAGAAGACATTATCCTTCATCTGAACCTGCAACAGGAGGGTTTTTTGCCGGAAGTAGTAGTAGAAGCAGACAAAAGATTTGATCCCGACCAGGAATTGATCCCACATGCAAAACGTATACCGTGGAGTGAATTAAAAAGCAACATCCAGGTTGGTGGTACCAGTGACCTGTATCGTGCAACCGATTTTATTCCGGGCATCCATACCGGTACGGATGGTGTAGGTGGTATTCATGTGCGCGGCGGGGCGAATGATCAGAACCTGATCCTGATGGATGGTGTGCCCGTGTATCACCCAAATCATTTGCTTGGAATCATATCAGTTTTCAATTACCAGGTACTGCAGCAGGCTTCCATTTATAAAGCAAATTTCCCAAGTAAATTTAGCGGAAGGCTTTCGTCTGTCATGGATGTGCGCACACGTGAAGGAAATATCAATGAATGGAATTTTTCAGGTAATGCGGGTTTATCAGAATTTGGATTGATGGCGGAAGGCCCATTAGTGCCTAAAAAAGTAGCTGTGTTATTTGGAGGCAGATTTTTCCTGCCGGGGTTGTTTATGAGAGACATCACAAAAAATTATAAAAAGAAAAATGGTGTTACTGGCTTCGCGGATCTTGATTATTTTGATTTCAATGGAAAGATCAATTGGAAAGCAGGTCTGCGAGACAGGTTATATTTGAGCTTTTATAGTGGTAGTGATAAGTTCAATGATTTCACTTCGACATCCAGCGACGAGATTGATCAGCCTACCGGAATTCGTATTGTATCACATGAAGAATTTGGAAAGGATCTTAACTGGTCTAACCAGACTGGTGTCTTCCGTTGGAATCATATCCTGACAGATAAAATTTTTACAAATTTCATTTTATCAACAAGTTCATTTGTACTGCAGTCTATTGACAGTAGCAGGTTTGAATTTACGTTTCCAGGTACAAGCCTGATGCCACTGTCCGGATTTGATACGAAAGAGTTTAAATCCAGTATTCGTGATATTACAGCGCGGCTTGAACTCGATATACGCCCTTCAACAGACCACCAGTTATCAGCGGGTATGTACGCAATTGATTATCAGTTTCTGCCTAAATCCATTACGATCAATGAGGAAAGTAAGGTTGGTGATATCACACTTGAAGAAGGGCTTTTGGATGATGCCATCTTTTCAGATCTCAAGGTAAATGCCGTTGAAGCCGGTTTGTACCTGGAAGATAAATGGGAGATCGAGAAAGGCCTGCAGTTGACAACAGGTGTGCATGTTGCATCATTTTTTGTCCAAAAAGAATTTTACCTGGATCCACAGCTTCGTATGACGCTGGATTATCAACTTTTGCCAAATCTTGCTTTCGATATTGGATATAGCAGGATGACTCAGTATCTGCATAATCTTACCTCCAGCAGTATCGGTCTCCCTACAGATCTTTGGGTGCCAACCACGAAAGCGGTGAAGCCCTCATTGTCTGACCAATACGAGTTGTCTGCCCAATGGCGTCCACAACCGGAGTTGACTTTCAATATCTCCTCGTATGTAAAGTATATGCGTAACCTGGTATCATATCAGGAAGGAGCAAGTTTTCTCATCACGGAAGGAATCTTTGAAGGAAGTATTGTTGATGCCGGTAACTGGGAAGACAAAGTCACTATAGGAATCGGTAAATCAAGTGGTGTGGAAGTGCAGTGTGCGTATGAGCGACCAAAAGTTCAGCTTGGATTGACCGGTACCTGGTCAAGGGCATACAGGCTTTTTGAAGAAATTAATAATGGAAAAGAATTTCCTGACAGGTATGACAGACGATGGTCCGGGACTTTGACAAGCCAGTTTAAAGTAGGAAAGAAGCTGACATGGGGGGTCAATTTTGTATATGGGTCTGGCATCGCAATCACACTGGCAGAGAGTAAATTTTCAACACCTGGAGCCGTATTTCCGCAAGTTGGAATTGTATTCAGTGACCGTAATGATTTTCGATTACCCGCATATCATCGTATGGATGTCAATGTGTTATATCAATTTACCTCCAACAAAAGATTCAATCATTCTCTGGCCATCAACCTTTACAACGTCTATAACAGGACAAATCCTATTTACATAACCCTGGTACAGGATCCGGCCACTGAGGCATTCGAATTCAGGCAATTTTCACTTTTCCGGTTCTTTCCATCCATATCCTATCGGTTTGATTTTCATTAGTGTTAAAAGACAGCAGCACTTTTGCAATAGTCATATTACAGACAAAAAGGTTATATCTTTAAGAAGTGATTACAAGGGGGATACATATTGCAGCCAGCCTGTTTTTTGGCCTGATGATTTTGTCAGGGTGCGAATCCACCATTGATTTTCAGGTTGACTCCCCGCCAAGACTTACCATTATTTCCAATTTTTCACCTGATAAAGGCCAGCGGGTGTATGTACATGCATCACTCAGCCCGTCTGATTCAAGCCAGTTCTATACACCGGATAACCTGGTCGTTGACGTAACTGAAAAAGAATCTAACATCACCGTCAGGTTGGATCCGGTTTCCGAAGGAGGTGAAGATTTTTTCAAGATCCCCACAGATTTTTTAAAAGCTGGATTCACGTACAGTATTACTGCATTTGCACCCGGTTTTCCGCCGGTCCAGGCAACAACCAGCATTCCGAACCCAAGCTCAGTTTCAGATCTGGTCATACGGGATGTACTGATTACACCTTCTGAGGTGCAGGAAAACAAAAAGAATATCCATTACACACTCCAGTTCCATATAGATCATTTTGGATCAAACAGGTATTACCACCTTGTCTTTTACAATCAATATATCGCCAGTCCCAATATTCTGTTCATCAAGGATCCAAATCCATCTGATGCGCACAATTTTATCCATCATTATGATTTTGGTGTATTGATTGACAAACAGGACCTAGATCCAAATCAGCCATTAAGTTTTGACTTTGATGATTACATACTTGATAATAACAAGCTGGTCAGGGTCTACGTGGAGCTGCGTTCCATCACGGCTGAGTATTATAAATATCACAGTACGCTGACAAGGCAGCTGCAACTGATCAAAGACCCGTTTGCTGAACCTGTGAGCATTTTTAACAATATCGAGGGCGGCTATGGTAATTTTAGTGGATTTACCCACAGTATTACCTCTTTCGATTTGCCCTAACTTCCATTCAGGACTATTTTATTCTGACTTCCATAGGGGGTAACAAAGAAAATTGTGTCATACATCTGACACATGATTATTCTTTGACTAATAGATCAGAAGATGGCATCCAAACAAGCAGTACTGGAGAGTATCCCCTTTTTTAATGTTCTGGAGCGGGAAGAAATGAATACCCTGACCCAGCACATGGAGTTACATACTGCTCCAAAGTATTCCAATATTTATAATGAAGGAGATCCTTCTGACTTTTTCTATATCCTTTCAGAAGGAAGCGTAAAAATAGGAAC
>JANPKZ010000358.1:0-8889 GCA_031426295.1 Saprospiraceae bacterium | reverse complement strand
CGCATTGATAAGGGTATTCAGCAATGTATGCGGAGGCTGGCCATGTCCATATCGTGGCTTCATGTGCACAGGATATTCCAGGTTTAGTGTTTGGTATCCGGGCAAAAATGATTTGACGATCGATTTTAGTTTGTTGGCCACTATACGTTACTTATCAGGAGTGACATCCAATTGCTTAAACAAAGCAATCAGATCTGTAGCGTCTTCTGGTTTGATCCTGCCTGCAAGTACGAGACGGACTTCCCTCCGTCTTGCTGCTCCATCAAAGAGAATTTTCTCCTCGGGTGTTTCTGGTATGACTTCAGGGACCTTTTTTGGCCGCGATGTACGGGAATCTAATGCCACAAATGTCATGTAGGCATGATTGGATTTTTCAAGGTCTGCACCAAAGGATGACGTCGTAAATACTTCCAGGTAAATTTCAACGGATGTATGAAATGCCCTTGTAACAGAAGCTTTAATCGTAATGACATCCCCAAGGTGTATGGGCTTTGAAAAAGAAACATTGTCAACGGATGCCGTCACTACATGTGCACCGCAATGACGTGCGCCGCAGATCCCTCCGGCAATATCCATCCAACGCATGAGGTTTCCTCCCATGAGGTTTCCGAGCGGATTGGTATCATTCGGCATGATCAATTCCGTCATCGTTGTCCGGCTGTAATTAACTGGACGCGCATCCTGTGTATTCATATTTTTATTCTACCCTCACAAGGGCTTTCATCACGGCTTCTGAAAAGAGAGATTCCATGAGTTGGGGTTGATCCTGGTTAATTTCCACCAGGTACCATTCTTTGTTTTCCGGCTGAACAGCCATCATTGATTTATCAGCAAGGATGGTATACTGTTTTTTATCAGCATCCCATTTCACATTGTTCTTCTGATAGGTATCTTCAAATTGCTGCTGGATACCAATGATCGATTTGGGATAATCGTATAGACCTCCGGGTGTAATGTCAACTAACATTTCCACACTATAAGAAATGCGGACAAAAGTTTCAGTACCATCTATGAATGGTTCTGTAAACGCATTGATCCGGCGATTTTTTAACTGGATAGAAAGCCCGTTATCATCTTCTGTCTTGACGACATCAATAAGTTCCTGCTTGGAAACATTCGTAAACATCTTAGGATACAGCAAGTCAAAAGCTTCACTATATTTTTTCTGGTTGGTCAGTTCGATATACGAATCTAACTTCTTCTGAATTTCGGGATTTCCCGTTACCTGTGCATTTAGGGAAGACACCACGACAAAAGCTAAAGCGAAAAAGAGAATTTTTACAGTGTTCATTATTATCTTATTAAACTGTGAATTCAGGAATCCTTGTGTTGGGTGAGAATGCAAGTTCAAGCTCAAATACCAGACCAAATTCTCTGGCTACCTGCTGCCTGACAGATTGCAAATCTACATCTTTCCCCAGTAGACTGCTAAGGGAACAGACACTTTTGTCGGGATCCGCTATTCCACAGGGGATTATATGGTTGAAATAATCCAGCTGGGTATTGACATTAAAAGCAAAACCATGCATGGTCACCCACCGGCTCAGGTGGACACCAATGGCACAGATCTTTTTTGATTCTTTCGATACTTTATCAGGATGAACCCAAACTCCTGTGTATGAAGGATTTCTAAATGCTTCTATACCATATTTGGAGAGCACTCTTATTATCACTTCTTCCAAAGATCGAACATATTTATGGACGTCGGTAAAGACAAGATCCAGATCCAAAATGGGATATCCCACCAACTGCCCAGGACCATGAAACGTAATGTCCCCTCCCCTGTTAATCTTAAAATATTCAATCTGGTATTCTTCTAATTGTTGGCTATTGATCCGGAGATTATCCTCTGAACCACTTTTCCCAAGGGTAAAGACAGGCGGATGTTCGCACAGCAGCAGATAGTGTTGCTGGGGCTCAGGATAGCTCGCACGCTTGTTATCCACCAGCTTCTTGTGCAGTTTTGTCTGGAGATCCCAGGCTTCCTTGTAAGGAATGAGACCCAGATCCACCACCTGCACTTCGCCGTGAGTTTTTATCATTTGTACAAAGGTAATGTTCCCCTTAACGGCAACATGATGTTAAATTGTTCATTAAGAGACCAGATTCATCTAACTTTATCCCGGGCAGAATGGCACCGTATTTGTGCGCAAAGATTATCCATCCCACCATCACTTCCTTCTTTTCCTTTAAACCGGTTGTATTATGAAGATTCTAAGTTTGTTGGGGGTATTACTTGTATCAGGCATGGTCAGGGCTCAGGTAGCACCGGACTTTACGGTAACTGATACGGATGGCCAGGTCCATCATCTGTATGCTGATTATCTCAACCAGGGAAAGTCAGTTATGATCAAGATCATGTTTACAACCTGTCCTCCGTGCAATTCGATTGCGCCTCTCATGGAGCCTTTCTACCAGGAATGGGGTGCCGGTGAACATGATGTTGAGTTTTTTGAAATGACCGATAAGAACTTTGATACCAATGCATTGATGGAAGCGTATGCAGATCAGTACGGACAGACATATCCTGCCATCAGCATCGAAGGAAATGCATTGGCAACCGTAGCTCCTTACAAGAATGGCACATTTGGCCAATGGACCGGCACACCCACATTTATTGTAATCGCCCCTAATGGTACTGTGACATTTGATGTCAGCGGTTCAGGTAACCAGGCAACGATCAATGCAATTGATGCGGCATTGTCCGCTACAGGTGCGCTGAAGCCAGGACAGTCGAATCTCGCTCCTGATTTCACCATTACTGATAGCGATGGAAATACGCATCAGCTTTATGCAGATTATCTCAACCAGGGTAAGACAGTTTTGATTGAAGTTTTCTTTACTACATGCCCTCCCTGCAATGCTATTGCACCATTGATGGAGCCGTTTTACCAGGAGTGGGGAGCAGGTGAACATGATGTAGAGTTTTTTGAATTGTCTGATAAAAATTTTGATACCGATGAATTGGTAAATGCGTACCAGGACACTTACAATGAAACCTTCATTGCTGCAGGTGTAGATGGGGGAAGTCTGGCGGCGGTAGCACCATATAAAAGTGGTCAATATGGGCAGTGGAATGGAACGCCAACATTCATCGTAATTGCACCTGACGGGACATTTCAGTTTGATGTAGATGGGCCGAATAACCAGGCAACAATTACGGCACTTGATCAGGCTATCACCGCGACTGGTGCTGTCAAACCTGATCCTGTAGAATTACCTGTTACTGTATCAGGTTCCGTTCAATTTTTAGGTGGAGCTGCAGGCGTTGGTAATGCACAGGTTCAGATAGTCAATTCACTCGGAAATGTTGTGAACTCAGTGACGACAAATGCCACAGGTGCATTTGATCTCCAGGTATTCCTGAGTGAAGTACAACCAGGTTGGGCTATGCGAGTTGTGAAGGAGGGCAATCCACTTAATGGCGTGAATGCACTTGACCTTGTGCGCATTCAAAAACATATTTTGTTCCATGAAGTAATAGAAGATCCAAAAGCAAGGCTGGCTGCTGATGTGAATAAATCCGGATCGATCACCACGCTTGACAATGTGGGTTTATTAAAATTACTTCTCGGAATAACACTAAACTTTAATGACGGCCAGTCCTGGATTTTTGTGCCGGCAGATACAGATTTTGGTCCTCCATCTCACGGTGCTCCTGTGATAACTGAAACAACCATTTTACTTGATGACATCTTAAGCGGTGCCCGTCAACCTGACTGGATTGGGATTAAAAAAGGTGATGCGAATGGAAATGCAAATCCGAATGAATAAAAAAAAGGGAAGCAGTTGTGCTTCCCTTTTTTTTTAATTCATTTTAGCTGCCCATCCCTGGATCGCTGTATTGATTTCATCTTTGTTGTCTTCGTAATAATGATCGCTTTCATTTGCAAGACCTGTTTCTGCACTCTTTGTTCCGGTGACTACGGCAGCGGCATAATCACCTTTCTTTGCTTCACTTTGAGCCAGTATGTAAAGATTCCAGCTATGTGGAAATCTTTCAGTTGACTTTTTAGCCCAGTCAATCGCCATATCAACATCACCTTCGGCATCCAGTAAAAACTGTGCACCCTGTGCATACACCTGCCATTTTTTATCCTCAGGTGCTTTCTCAAGCGCATTCATAATATTGGCGAGAGATTTTTCCATCATATCCACTTTGAAGCGGATGTAGAGTCGCATTTTCTCCCATGATAATTTGATATAACCCATATCCATTTTCATATCATGGATTGTGTAAGCAAGACGCTCCTGCATACCTTCATTCATCTTTGGTGTGACAACAATTCTCAGTGCATCATCTGATTCCTGGTACGTGTAGGCACCCCATTGATCAAGCTTCTTGCTGAAGATGACCGTCCATTCCGTCTGACCGGGAATAAAAAACAGGGAATACTTTCCTGCTTTCAGATTTTGTCCTTCTACGTTGACATCTGTTGAAAATTCAACGGTTGTCGCTTCATTAGCACCTCCACGCCATACTTTGTCATAAGGTACAATACCACCCCAAATGTTACGGCCTTTCACGGCCGGAGCTCCATAGTCTACTTCCACTTCGGTAAGACCAATGGTATATGAAACGGAGGCTTTTGGACTTAACCTCGGAAGGTCAATTTCCTGTGCAGATAAAAAGATCGGGGAGCTTAACAGCAGTGTGAATAAGCTAAGAAAGAAAGGTCTTTTCATGGCTGAGAGATATTTATTTGATGGAATCAGGTAATTATGGGGGATCGGCAGATGATCGTTTAACGACATATAATAAGTGTTTCGTATACCATGCTGGTTGACGAAATCACAATGAAATCTAAATTTTCGGAGAACTATGATAGATCGCCAGGAAGATCATTGCGAGCTTCATAGCATCGCTGACATCAGAAGGTAATTGATCCCTCACCTCCCAATCTCTTGGATCTCCATCATAGTACATGCTGACTTCGTAGTAGTCCTGGCCCTTATCAGTAGTGTACCACTTTTCCCTGTCATTAAAATACCTGGTACCCCAGTTGTACTGATGATTGCCATCTGAAAGCTTCCATCGGTTGAATTCATTTGGCCAGGTAGTTTTTGCATTCACTACGACTCCGTCGCAACGGATTTCCCAGAGATTTGGGTCGTCGTCCCACTTTTGTTCGATCGTTGCTGTCAGATCACCAATCCTCAGGTCCCATTCCGTCCAGTCATCACGGAATGACCATCTCATACGCAGCTCTCCTGTGATGTCTTCATCATCTGTAGTGATCGTCCATTCACGGAACGAGTTATTATAAACTGTTCCAATACCTATTACGGACTGAGCTTGTAGCCCTGAAAGAACAAAACAGAAAAGCATGCCCAGCAAAGCAGAGCTGCGAATGAATGTTGATGGATTTTTACTGATCAATATTTTTCTGATTGATTAGAATGGGAGATCATCATAGGATGAGCTTTCCTCACTGCCCGCCGGAACACTGGAAGGAAAATCACCTGCTGGTGGTTTTGATTTTTGCGGAGCACCTGCTGCTTCTACGCGCCATGCCTGCAGATTGGTAAAATATTTACCCTGCCACTCACGACCACGCAGGTCAAAGTACACCTTGATATCGCTTCCTTCCTGGAAACTGTCAATGACCTCTGTGCGGTCCTGGACCAGTTGAAATTTAATGTGCTGCGGGTACTGACCTTGCTCCATCAGGATGACAAATTCTCTTGTCTGAAAAGTGCCGGATTTTTGTTCGGTATCGAACTTCTTATGAAGTTTACCTTCTACTTCGAAAGACATAATTGATTAGATTTTAAATGGTGAATTAATACGATTTTGCAAACAGCACCCTGCCCTCGGAAGGTTGTCCGGTAAGGACACATTTGCCTTCCCGTTTTTCCTGGTCGAGAGGAATACAACGAATAGTAGCCTTGGTGAGTTCTTTAATTTTCAATTCTGTTTCAGTAGTTCCGTCCCAATGGGCAGAAACAAATCCCCCCTGGTTGTCTAGGATGTCTGTAAATGTGTTGAAGTCATCCGCTTCATTCGTGTGTTCCTGCCTGTATCTCAATGCTTTAAGCAGCAGATTCTGCTGGATGTCATCAAGCAGTCCGATTACGTGTCCTGCAAGACCATCAAGCGGAATAAATTCTTTTTCACGTGTATCCCTTCTCGCAACCTCGGCATGGCCTTTCTCCAGGTCGCGCTGCCCGATGGCGACACGCACGGGGATCCCCTTCATTTCATACTCAGCGTATTTAAATCCGGGACGGTTTTTTTCGTCAATATCATATTTAACCGATACCCCCTTGTCCTTGAGTTCGCGCATGAGTTTTTCTGCTACCTCATTAATTGCCGCATCAGGTTTTGGAACCGGAATGATCACGACCTGCAAGGGAGCCAGTTTTGGCGGCAGGACTAATCCTTCGTCATCGCTGTGTGTCATGATCAATCCACCCACAAGGCGAGTTGATACGCCCCATGAGGTTGCCCACACCAGTTCCTTTTGATTTTTGTCATTAAGGAATGTGACATCAAATGCACGGGCAAAATTCTGTCCGAGGAAATGGGAGGTTCCGGCCTGAAGTGCCTTACCATCCTGCATAAGAGCTTCGATCGTATACGTGTCCTCTGCACCAGCAAAACGTTCGTTAACTGTTTTCGATCCTTTGATTACAGGCATGGCCATGTATGTCTCAGCGAAGTCAGCATATATTTCGTGAATGAGCTTTGCTTCTTCAATCGCTTCTTCACGAGTGGCATGTGCAGTATGACCTTCCTGCCATAGGAATTCTGTGGTGCGTAAAAATGGCCGTGTCCGCATTTCCCAGCGAACCACATTCGCCCATTGATTGATCAGAAGCGGAAGATCCCTGTAGGATTGAATCCAGTCTTTATAAGTACTCCAAATAATCGTCTCTGAAGTAGGGCGAACGATCAGCTCTTCCTCGAGTTTTGCATCAGGATCAACGATCAGGCCACTCCCATTAGGGTCTGACATCAGTCTGTAATGTGTAACTACAGCACATTCCTTAGCGAAGCCTTCCACATGTTGTGCTTCTTTACTTAAAAAGCTCTTGGGAATAAAAAGCGGGAAGTATGCATTGACGTGTCCTGAATCTTTAAATTTCTGGTCCAGGATGTCGCGCATTTTCTCCCAGATCGCATAGCCATGTGGCTTGATCACCATACAACCCCGCACGGCTGAATTGTCTGCCATGCCGGCCTTGCGTACGATGTCAAGATACCATTGTGAATAGTCCTCGTGACGTGGTGTTATTTCTTTTGCCATAATTCAATATGTATGCTCTGCAGGTAAACCTGGTCAGCAGCGTTAAAATCTCTTTAATGTTTTCAGATAACGAAACTTATCTACTTCAACCGCCGTCATATGTTTCAGAAATCTTTCCCAAACGTGGTGACTGATGAATTCAACCCTTTAACAGCGCGGTGACAGGAATTTAAGCTCTTGTTAACTACATCGACGGGCCAAAAGTAATACTTTAGCAGTGGATGTTGCGAGTACCCCTGCCACGAGGCATCAATCAAATCTCAATCATGAACGTGCACACTTTCAAACCTTTTTTTCTCACCCTGGCAATCGTATTTGGCCTTCACACAGCCTACGCTCAGTTTGATGATGTTTACTACGACCCGGATCTGGCCGGCATGAATGGCAACACCTACGATGATGAAGCTTATGCTTCTGATGAAGATGGGGTGACCTACTATGACAATGATGAATACACGTACTACGACGACTACGATTATTACTATACGTCCCGTGTACGTCGATTCCATAATTCGTACAGAGGATTTGACTTTTACGATCCAGTCTATACAAGCTTCAACTACTACGATCCATTCTACATGGATTCGTATGCATATCCCGGTTCGAGTATTTACATTTCGTTTGGCAATGACTACCACAGTTATCGCAACTGGAGAAGGTGGAACAGGTTTAACCATTGGAATCATTATTCCAATTGGGGTGGGTATTATTCTCCAGCGTCCTATTACTACTCGTACAACAGCTGGTGTGCTCCATCCCATAACTACTGGGGTGGTTACAATGGCTACCACAGTTACTCGAACTACTACAACAATTATTACAACAATTGTCCTTCACCCATCAGCAACTATTATGGGATCAACCATACGACGATCCACAACGTAAACAACGGGATTGACAGGGGATCTTACTATGGGCCAAGGGTTACCGGCAATACAGGTTCTTCTCCAAGAGGTACTATCAATAACCCTGGGAGTGTTCAGCCTGTATTAAAAGGAAATGACAGTGGTGTGACTCAGTCTAATGACCGACCTACAAATGGTGATGTTATTACAACTCCGGGCAGAATAAATCCATCAACACCGGCTTTACGTCCTGATGCTTCCAACTCACCTAATAGTCCTGTCGAAAGAGGTGACAAACAGGATGGAGTTGTGAAACAGGTTCCGGTTGATAAAGAACTTCCAAGATCAGAAACAGGAAATAAACGTCCTGTCTTTAAACCTGAGTCAGATCAATACAAACCAAATCCTGGTACAGAAAATCCAAGGAGCAGTACTTCAGAAAGAGTACCTGCGGACAAACCTGTATACAGGCCTTATACACCTGATACCAAACCTGCAACACCTTCTCAGGGCACATACGCACCAAGAAATCCAAGTGAAAGATCTTCGACACCTGCAAGAGATGAGTCTAAGCCTTCTTATACTCCTCCAAGAGAAACTCCTTCCAGGCCTTCTTATTCACCACCTCCAAGGAATAACGATTCCGAAAAAGCTAGCGAAAGGCCTAGTTATACTCCGCCGCCAAGGAGCAGTGAGAACAGCACGACCGATAGCGACGTCGACGGCTGGCCGAGGAAAAGCGTGAAGCCCTGCATCATCGGGATCTCGACGAGCATGAACCCGACGCCCAGCGC
>JANPKZ010000357.1:0-4291 GCA_031426295.1 Saprospiraceae bacterium | reverse complement strand
CTGTAGGACCCACTGATCCGACATCACGTTGTGAATATGCTTTGGTGAATTCGGCACCGAAGAATACGATCATGGAGGAATAGGATGTCCATAACAGGATTAAAATTATTGAACCGGCAGCTCCATAACCTGAACCGGGTTCTGCTGTCCCGAAATAAAATCCGAGAAGGGTTTTACCTATCGTAAACAAGAGGGCCGTTACAATGGCACCTACCCATACAAAGCGCCATTTAACTTTGGCATCCGGTAAAAATTTAAACATGAGGGCAAACAAAAAGGATATGATCAGGAATGAAACTATAAAATTGAGGATCGCAAATACCCAGATAGGTGATTCTGAATATCGCTGCTGAAACCAGTTGCCAGCTGCTGCCAATAAAGATGAAATCACGAGCGACATTAACAATAAAAATGAGATAGAAATGATCAGACCAAAAGAAAACAGGCGATGACGGATCATCGGCCATAATCCTGCTTTTTTTGTCGTGGCTTCAACTTCCCAAATGATGTTGAGCGATTTTTGAATTTGTACAAACACACCTGTAGCCCCTAATAACATGGTTACTATGCCGAAAATGGTAGCCCAAATAGAGTCCTTGCTGCGCGCTGCCACTAATACCATCTCCTGGATCTGGTCAGCAGTCTCTGCCCCCATAGCGTCTGTAATGGAATTATGGACCTGGCGATTGACGATGTCTGCTCCAAAAAAATAACCTGACAATGTAATAACTACCACCAGAAGACCAGGCAATGAAAAGATGGCATTGTATGCGATAATGGAACTCTCACGAAATGGATCGCGGGATATCCATTTTTTAAAAGCTTTTTTAAATAGTCCGCCAATGGTCCTGAAATTTATTTTCATGGTGCAAGTTGTTAAGATAAAATGAGGTTATGCTTACTTGTCCCCTTTCTCTTTTGTCCCGGGCTTTCCAAATATCTCTTTGAAAAATCCCTGTTTTTTATTTTTCTCCAATTCTACAGCCTGCACAGAACCAATCGTTACCTGGTTGTCTAAAGACGGATAGATGGCCTGAATTAATCCGTTTCTGAGTGCCGTCAGGATAGCATACCAAACCCCAACCGTTGTATCACCAAATTCTCCTGCTATTGGTATCTTCGTTGCGATCTGATCATCTTTATTTTCCAGCACATCACCTGCAACACCAACAATGCCTTCCCATATTTTTTTGAAAAAACTGTCTTTGCGGTCCTCAGGACCGACCACATCCAGATTCTCAATGATAGGCTTAATGTAGCCAATAAATTTACGATCCTTGGCAGCTATTTCAAGTGCTAAGCCGAGTGTTCCTTTATTAATGTCAAAATCAGCGTACGCTTTAAAAAAGTCATTCAGCTGTACCAGGTTGGCGCCTTTGATTTCGGCATTCATATCATAGGTAGGATGATCTGCGAGTGCATCAATTCGCATATTAAAATCAAGCTTGCCTCCGTAGACGTTTGCGTCAGCTATGACACTTGCAGGCAACAAAGCTGTATCCAGGACATTTGAAAGATTTTTCGCCAGTACATGAGCGTTATTCAATTCCACATCTACAACAGGCGTGACTGTGTTGTCAAGATAACCCAGCGTACCATCAAATATTTCGAAACGATTCACCTTCAACGGAGTGAAAGCTCTGAGCATCTTGCGGAAATCGTTTGTATCGCCTTCCATCTTTTCCAGTTCAGCTTTATCTTCAGTAAAGCGAAGAGCAGGACTATAAAAATCCATCTCACTTACGATACGGCCTTTGAATAATGATTTCCATTCGATGGAGATATCCACATTGGGACAGGCAAAAAGGGGTGTTTGTTTTTTTGAGACACTGTCCATCTTATTGATGTAGATGGATTCGACGACATAAGCGCCACGCAAGAGAGCCAAGTCAATATCTGTTACCTGACCATAATACCCATTGATGGCAGCGAGCTGCTTATTTACATACCCTAATAACCAGTATGGCAGAATCAGGCGAACAGCCAATATGACAACAGCTACTGCGATGATAACTCGCAGTAGCCGTTTTCTTCTGACCTTCCGGGAAGGTCTGTCAGTTTTAGATTGTTTTGATTTCATTGCATCTCATCCGGGGCAGGATTAAGATGTCTGATGGTCTACCCCGTTCGTATGTTGTCTTTTAGCTCTTCGGTTCTTTATAGCTGCTATCAGGCCGGTGGCGACAGCTGTTCCTGCAGTTCTTAAAAGAGTACTTTGATTAGCTGCGAGAAAAGAAGCGCCATATTGAAGCGCGTTTCCTAGCATCTGGTGCTTGCTGTTTTTCTGAGTCTTTGCGATTAATTTTTTCGCTATAAATCCTACCGCCAAACCGATTACGGTTTTGATGACGAGTGATTTTATTTGCGGAGATGATGAAATGTCACGCAAAGCACTTTTGATCAGATTTCCTGGTTTCATACTTTCGCCTGTTGAATGAAGATGTTGTTTTAAAGAAAGGAGCTCTTCTTGCTTTTGTTGTTCCAGCGCTGCAATGCTGGCGTTGAGTGAATCCTCCGGATTTAACGTAGCCATGATCCTTTATTTTAAAACTTGTGAAATAATAGAGTTAATGATAGGTTTTTTAATGAGCTCATTTTTGAATATACTCAGGATGATGGTCATGAGTAAATAAAAACCAGCAACAATCATAAAACCATAATGGGTTTTGCCTATTGCCTCGCCGATCCAGAAAGCAATGCCAATATTAAGCATCAGCAGGAAAAAAAATCCAAGGAAGACGACGGCAATTTGAGCCGCCAGGTTAGATACGATGGTAGCTACTTTGTCTGTAGCTTTCAGCTTAATCAACTGAAGATTGGTCTGGATGTAATCTCCTCCTTTTTCAAAGAGTTCTTCTACCATTTCTTTCCGGTCCTCAATGATCTCTTTGGTGTTATCGAGGATTTCTTTACCATCCTCAATGACTTCTTTTACTTCTTGTAATGCCTGCATCTATCAAAATTTAAGTTGGGCAAATCGGAATAAATTTTAAATAGTCTTGCATGTACAGTCTCCTGATATGCATGGGCGTGAACCTGTATTCACAACCCTGCTATAAATATCCGTAATAAAAAGTCGGAATAACCTCCTGACCGGAAATTTATTCCGGAAATATATTTGGGCTATTAAAAAGATATAGTTCGTCAGTTGACGGGGCCTTTCCAGGCCCCGGACGTCCGAAGTATTTGTCAACTGACAGAAAACTGCCTGTTGAGACTAGGGATTGTAGCTCCCTACTTTTTTCATAGTATCTCCAATTTTGGATTTAGCACGGTCAGCGAGATCGTGAGCATCATCCTTAACTGTATCCACCTGATTCATAAAACCATCCAAAAAGTCATTGAATTTGCTTCTCAGATCATCTACATATCCCTGGCCTTTATGGGATATTTTTTTGCGCGTATTTGAGCCGGTGTCAGGAGCCATTAAGAGTCCGACGACAGCACCCGCTGCAAGGCCTGCAATGATGCCTACTAGCACTTTTGAGGTACTCATGATATGTTTGATTTAAAGGTTTAAAATAGGTTTACGCAATTGGCTTTTGGCCGGAGATCACTCGAAGGATGATCGCGATCACAGCAATGACGAGCAGGATGTGGATAATGCCACCAGCACTGTACGCGAAGAAACCTAATGCCCAGATAATAATGAGCACGACGGCGATGATATACAATAAATTTCCCATGATATTAAAATTTTAATTGGTTACTGAATGGTGAAGTCGAAGTAAAAAAATCGGAAGTGAGTAAAAATTATCACGGTAGACAAACAAACTCACTCCCGTATTTTTTTGGTTCGACATGGTACTTGCACTTGTTCTTTCATCTCTGCTCCACCAAATATTTTTCGATTCTTTTATCGATTCACATGATGGTTTTAGCAGTGTCGGTTTCTTGTGTGCTGCATAATTACTTTTATAATAGTTAGTCCAGTAATAGAAGCAACATCTCTTCTTCTTCGAATGAATATTGATCATCCGATGTATCTGTTTTTTCAAAAGGCTCATCCATTATTTCGGGATGACTTGTATTTATAACTCCTATTCCAGGAGTCACAATTGAGATTGGTTTTTCGGGTGATGGGTTTTGGTTAACCTGATTATTCTGCATTTTCATTTCTCCCTTTTTTTTGAATGATCGCCTGACTTCAGGGCTAATTTTTCAAAAGGTGGATCAGTTACAGGATCGATTCTACTTACACCAATCTTAATACAGTATCCAAACAGCTTTTGTTTAAAAAAACATTTAGGGTGTCCAAATGCGGTTTGTCTTTCAAATATCATAGCATTAT
>JANPKZ010000356.1:0-2405 GCA_031426295.1 Saprospiraceae bacterium | reverse complement strand
TGTAGAGACGTGCTGCAGCGCGTCTCTACAACCAGTCGATTCATGTCGATTATTTTTTCTTCAGGATCAGCGCGCTTAACAGCGTGATGATCAAACCCACCGGAAGAATTTCCATCAGTGTCATACCGGCCATGATGACAGGATTTTTATACATTTCCATATTACGTGCAAACGAGGCAGATTTTTCATCAATTTCTGCTGCAGTGAGACCGGCTGTGGTCCACTTTTGCTTCATATGGTCGAGGTACTGAACAGGAAATGTCTGTGCCATCTCTGAGTTGTGATAATAGATCATCCACCCAATGACATAAAATGCTGACGCGATCAGGCAGATAAAAAATCCAACTTTGAAAGCGCGTCCAAAACTGATCTTACCTCCTGAGTATTTTTCACGGAACTGCCGGATACCGAAAAAGACCATCGACAATGCCACGATCATGTTCAGGTAACCGAGGATCATGGAGAGATCCATATTCATCTTTCCATCATCACTCATCCAAAGTGATTTGGTGGCAAAACCTACGATCGTCAGGATAAGTCCTGCTATAACTCCATACGTAATAACTGTTTTTTGCATTGCTTTGAATTTTGTGAATTGAAGCTCAAATCACTTGCTATATGCGTTTATTGGGCTCATACGATCGTATGATTTTACAAAAATCATCCTTTCGCAGGAGGTATCAGCCCGTTTTTCTGTGCCACCATCACTGCCTGGGTACGTCTTTGTACATCCATTTTTGAAAATATATTGGACGCATGTGTTTTTACCGTGCTCAATGAGACGCTGAGTCTATCAGCTATCTGCTGATAGGAGAGGCCTTCCGATATCAGGATCAGCACTTCATGTTCTCTTGGACTCAGGTTAAAGTTGTTCAGGATCGGGTACTCATACGACCTGGCTTCTTCAAGTTTGAGGTCATTGGCTATAGTGGCTGGTCCTGGTTTGTGAGTAAGTTTCCAGCCAATCCATCCACCTAAGATGGTGCAAAAGAGTCCGACAATCCCGATATATGCCTCGAGCGCAAGGTCACGTGCAAAAAACATATACTCCGCCCATTTCAGCAGTCCCAGCAGCACAGCCATACAACCACCAAATATGACCACCGTCCTTACCATCCCGCAAATTTAATCTTTCGCCTCCCGGTATAAAATCTAAAATCTAAAATCTAAAATCTAAAATCCAAAATTCCTTCGCCTTAGCCTTCGCCTCAGCCTCATCCTCTCACTACCGCTACCGGATGCTTATGCTCATCAATCGCTACAAACGTAAACATCCCGGTTATGGCCTTTTCACGATGATCAGAATACATCTCTTCAATAAATACATCGACTCGGACCTTGAGACTTGTATTGCCCACATGTACAACTGTTCCAACCAGTTCGATGATCGTTCCGGCAGGTATAGGTTTTGTAAAATCTATTTTATCACTGCTCACTGTTACCATGCGTTGCCGGCTAAACCGTGTTGAAGTGATAAAAGCAACTTCATCCATCATATGCATCGCCGTGCCACCAAATAATGTGTCATAATGATTTGTCGTATTCGGGAATACCGCTTTAAAGATCCGGGATTCGGATGAGGCTATTCGTTCTTCTATGGTCATGTATAGTGAGTTGTGAGTTGTGAATCGTGAGTTGTGAATCGTGAGTTGTGGCTGCTGAATATTGCAGCCTACTTTTCAGCCGACTCACAACTCACAATTCACGTTTCACTACTCACGAATTTACATGGAAGCATTACAAGACATATTAAAAAGAAACCAGCTGAGCATAACAGAAGGGCGTAAAAAAATACTTGAACTATTTTTAAGCAGCCCCGGTGCATTGGCACATGCTGATATTGAAAAAAGTACCGATGCCAGTTTTGACCGGGTAACAGTTTACAGAACCCTGCAAACCTTTGTAGAGAAAGGAATCATTCATAATATCCCCACAACAGATAATTCTATTTTATACGCTTTGTGTAAAGACAATTGCGAAGCAGGCCACCACCACGATAACCATGTTCATTTCATCTGCGATGTTTGTGATAAGACCATCTGCATGGATCATGTTTCCATACCGGAAGTAAAACTGCCCAGGGGTTTTAAGCAAAGGCAAACAGATTTGGTGATCAGTGGAATATGTGATGCATGTAAATAATCGCAGATTAGATGATTATTTTGATTTCGCTGATACCTATCTGCGAAATCTGTCAAATCAAAATAATCAGCGGTTCATTTCTGTTTCAACAAACCCCATCAGCACCTTTATCCGCTCCGGGCTAAAATCAAATTTCAATCCCGCCACTTCAAATAATTGCGGTAATGTTTTGGTACCACCCAATGCAAGCGCCTTGCAGTAATTGTCCATAGCCTGCTCCTTATTTTCTTTATACTGCATCCACATGTCAATGGCGCCGAGCT
>JANPKZ010000355.1:0-8409 GCA_031426295.1 Saprospiraceae bacterium | reverse complement strand
ATGATTGAGCAGTTAGCGAACCTGGCAATAGACAATCGGCACAACTTTTTTACAAATATTCATGTGGAGATGAAATCCGTTCACTTACATGCAATTACCTAACAATCAACAACTTAGGACAGTGTGGCATACCTAGGTGTGCCACACTGTCTTAACCGACTGATTTCCAATTGGTTAAAACCTAATTTTTCGCTGATTTTGGTCAATAAGTTGTACATGGTCATAACCTTACTTTGCAGCGTAAATAACCTACGGAATAAAATAAAAGGTGCGCTTATATCTTAAACACCATCATATCCTTGCCGGATCTGAACACCTCAAAGTATTGGGCGGCCAATGCAGTTTGTGTTCCGGGACAATTAGATGGGCCTTTGCAATCACATGGCGTGTCCTTGCATGCACCGTTGTCGCCACAGCAATACACAGAGAAGCAAGTTGCTTCACAACAGACCCCGTTACATCCGACAGTTGTTCCCTGGCGTTCTCCTCCCATGGTTGTGGTTTGGAGGCTCACCTTTGCAGTTCCTGACGGGTCTAATGCTACAGGGGTTCCCTTCGTGATCTTATTGGTATTTGCAACAGTTTTAGAAATTGTATTTTCTCCCTTGATACTGTCATGGGTAACCGTGTACCGTGTCACCTGTAATTCCAGCTCATGCTCATTTCCATTCACCACTTTCGTCACGGTGTGCACCTCACCGTCATGCACCAGTAACATACTGCCTTCGTGCATGGCATAACTTTGTTTAGAACCATCAGCGAGCGTGACGTCTACATTGTACAGTTGTACCTTTTTCGGGCCGCATGCGATGAAAAGGATTGATGCAAAGAAAGAGTGTGCCAATAGGTATGATTTCATGATAGTTGGGTTTACGTTACATGTCATAGTGTTGGCCTTCCTAAAATACTGAAATTAATAAACCGGTTCCCATAATTCTATTTTGTTGCCTTCAGCATCCATGATATGGACAAATTTTCCAAAGTCATATGACACAACACTATCGAGGATTGTTACGCCATTCTCTTTAAGCTTTTCCAGAAGACCATCCAGGTTTTGTACCTGGTAGTTGATCATAAATTCTTTCTTAGATGGTGAAAAATATTCATCACCTGTTTTAAACGGTTTCCATTGCAGAGAATTGACCTGGTCGGGTTTGTTTACATTCCTGGATTCGAAACTTGCTGAGCCCCAGGCATTCATTTCGATCCCTAAATTTTTGGCATACCATTCACGTGATTCTTTGGGGTTGTCGGAAATGAAGAAAATGCCTCCTATGCCTGTGACTTTAGGTATGTTCTCATCTGTTGCAGATGGTTTGTCGGTTGGTGTATTTTGGTCTTCCATTTTATGAGTTGGTTTAGGTGTGGTAGCGCAGCTTAAAAGAAAGGAGCCAAACGAAAATAAGATCAATAATCTTTTCATGGTATTCAATTTTGCTATTGAAAGTGAAGTATTACAAATTGGAGTCCTGCAAAATATTTTTCAAATTCTGCAAACTCGCATCCATATCCTTCGGCAAATTTTTTTCCAGCATCGGGATCATGATGTTTAATGGATAGTTGAGCGTCCCTGCATTACTCCAGGTAACTTTCGTCTGTTCTGGAGATATAGATTCTGTTTCCATCACCACCCGTGCACTGGTCTTCATGGGTTTTACAAAACGGATCTCTGATTCGACGCTCTTGCCTTCAATAATGTTCAGGATTTCTTTTTCTCCCTCACCGGCACTTTTATCCCCACTCCAGGAATATATATATCCAACGGTCCCGTCTGTTCCATTAAATTCCCTTTTCCTGTCCGTATCCTTCATCGCATGTTTGTTGAACGCGTCCTGGTTTTTAAGCATCCTTACATAATCGAAAACCTTCTGGTGAGGTGCAGTAATGATGATCTCACGTTTCACATAATGTTCCTTTTTCATGACGAGGGCAAGAAGTAACAACAAGGCAATAAAGGCTGCTATAACAAGGAGAATAGTGATGATAATATTCATTGGCTTTTTACGATAGTTTGTAATAGAAAATAAACGTAATGGCAATAGATCAGTCTCCTCAGATTGAGTATCTGCGGCTGAAATTACTGACATACCATTACATTTTAGTTTTTATTCATCATCGCACTTAACGCATCAAGCTGCGCCTGAAACGAAGCATTAATCACTTCTTGCTGTGTGAGGGCATTCCGCAGTGCCTGATTTTCGGCACTGAGTTCCTGAACTGCCTTAACAAGTGGAACTACAAACTCAGCATACCGAAGACCATAGTTATCCTTTGCATTCTGGGGCCTGACGACACCATCAAAATCAAATCCGATCTCATTGGCCGCAGCTTCTACTTCCTGTGCAATGAACCCGGTGTGCAAGGTTTGGGTTCCTTGCATTTTTTCTTCGAGCATGCTTTGTAATTTTTCATTTTCTGGTCTATCCTTCCAACCGTCCGGTTGAACATGAAAATTATACCTGATCAAATCAAAATGATAGGTGACCGGTCGTAGTCGTTGAATAAAATTTAATCCCGGTACGTTTTCTTCTACATTATATTTAAATCTTCCATCTGATGGGATACTAAATGCTACCTGGCCTTCAATGATGCTAATACCAGGATTTCCAATTCGAACTTTATTACTCACATTTCCAAATGCAGCATAACCTAATGCTACTGAATTGCTCACATTATTTGGTATCGATGACAAATTTCCAAGGCAGGTATTTTGATCACCTTGATTACCCGTAGTGGATAACAAACCAACACAAACATTTTCCGATCCTGATACATTATTATTTCCTGCTGTCCAGCCTATAAAAGTATTATTGCTACCATTTACGTTTGAATCCCCTGCAGACTTTCCTAAAAAAGTATTTTCTTCTCCAGTTGAATTGACTATTCCCGATGATTGGCCAACAAACGTATTTTCATTTCCAGTGGTATTAGCACCACCAGCTCCCTGACCGATAAAAGTGGCATTTCCGGCAATGGTATTAGCATCGCCAGATCCTTCACCAATAAAGGTATTATTGGCCCCACTGGTATTTAACGTACCGGCCGAACCTCCTAAAAATGTATTTCGATTAGCAATGTTACTGGCCCCAGCACTCTCTCCAACAAAAGTATTATCCTCCGATGAAGTCGTAGCCTCACCCGCCCGATAACCTAAAAATGTATTATTCCAACCTATAGTATTCGCTCCACCTGCATTTTTCCCAACAAAAACATTATTTGTCCCGCTGGAATTCAGGTCACCAGCGGCAGTACCTATAAAGACATTATCAGATCCTATGGTATTCATTGCTCCTGCATTCTGTCCTAACATGGTATTGTCAGCACCCGTCGTATTTGCACTACCTGCTGCATGACCAAGAAATGTATTATTACTGGCGGTTGTATTGACCTGTCCTGCAGTAGCGCCAATAAATGTGTTTGCAAATCCCGTTGTATTCGTGAAACCTGACGTTTCGCCAACAAATGTATTTCCTGAGCCCGTGGTCGTATTCGTACCCGAGCTATTTCCAATAAAAGTATTATTGTGCGTAATATTTTTTCTACCTGCAAATTGTCCAAGAAACGTATTACCTGTTCCACTGATATTATCCCGTCCTGCACTTAACCCCATAAAAAGATTCGTGTTATTCGTTCCATCGTCATTTAATCCGGCATCTATTCCAACAAATAAACTATTACCAGGTGATTGAAGTCGTGCAGATCTTCCATCTAATACGAGCTGTTCGAAATTGGCAGTCTTAAAACGGATCTTATCTTCATCTGCATTAGCCTCCACTTGCACTTTTGTATCATTGTCTGCATCTGTGATAAGATTAGATGCAGCACCTGCAGCGCTGACATTCAGCCAGCTGGTGCCATTGAAAAAGAAAAAGCTATTCACCGTACTGTCATAAACCATGAGTCCCTTGGCCGGTGACATAATTCCATTCCGTGCACCCGTAGTCATCCGCGGCACCAGGATCCCTTTTGCATTGCTTTTGATATCAAGCATCGCCGATCCATGCGGCAAGGAGTTGTCGGTATTGATGCTTACCTGGCTTGCACCTTGGAATGTGAATACGACCAGGAGTAGGATTGTAGAGAAATGGATTTTCATGACCTGTTGTGATTTTACCTCCGGGTAAAATTATAGGTACAGAAAATCAAATGCCTCCCTAGATGTAGGGAGCAAAGGAGCAAAGGAGCAAGGGAGCAAAGAATTCTTCTTCCTTTCTTCTTTTTTTCCTTTCTTCCTTTTTCCTTTTATACCAGCTTCTTCTTGTAAGCTAAGGCAACTGCTTCTCCCAGGGAATGTACATGCAGCTTTTCGTAAATGCTTTTTACGTGCGTGTTGACAGTATAATAGCTGATGCCCAATAAGTCGGCTGTCATTTTGTAACTGTTACCTTCCGCCAGTTGCTTCAACACTTCCTTTTCTTTGGATGTAAGATGATAATGTTCATGTTGTAATTCAGGTTGCGCAAAATGTTGCATGACACGTAACGCTACAGAGGGTGTCATGTAAGCGCCACCATGATACACTTCGTCAATGCTCTGTGTAATTTTATCTGCTGAGGCAGTTTTCAGGATATATCCTTCCGCACCCGCTTTCAGGGATGCGAAAATGCGGTCTTCATCTTCAAAAACAGTCTGCATGACAATCTTGACCTCGGGATATTTCTTCTTAATACGGGTCACCCCACTGATACCATCTACATTCGGCATCTCGATATCCATTAATACAACATCCGGATAGTATGTCTCCGTATCTTCCTCTACATGACTGCAGTCCGGAAAGTCCGCCACACAATTCATGCCGTCAGTAAGACTGATGAGTGCTTTCAGGCTCTCCCGTCGCTGCAGATTGTCATCGTAGATTACTAACCGGATCATTTCGTGAAATTATAGTTTATCCTGTTTGTTATATATCCCTAATACTAGCGACTGGTATGTGGCATGTGATGGTGGTACCCTGCTGTGACCCTGTTTGAATATCACACTTTCCGCCCAGGCTGGCTGAACGTTTCTGCATATTCGATAGCCCATTGCCTGATGACTGATCCGTATGATCAAATCCAATCCCGTTGTCCTGTATGCGCAATTGCAAATTATAATCGACCACCCGCATTTCGATGGATGCTGAAGACGCCTGGCTGTACCGCGCAATATTATTCATGGCTTCTTTGGTGATGAGCAGGACATTTCTCCGCGCTTCCATATGCAAGAGCTTTTGCTCGACTTCCGGATCAATGGTATAGGTTGTCACAATACCCAATGGTGTAAGTAATTCGAAACCATAATTCTTGATCTTTTTTTCTATAGACAATCCTCCCTGGTCTGCACTATTAATAGCCCATACAATATCGCTCATGTTTTCCATTACCTGCCGTGTATTTTCATATATCACATGTAAAGCATCACGTGTCGCCTGAGGGTTCTTCTCCATTGATTTTTCAGCTACGGACGAATAGACATGAATGCTGCTAAGTGCAGAACCGACTTCGTCATGAAGATCACGCGAAATTCTGGCTCGCATCGTCATGACTTTTTTTATCTGACCAATGCGATATCGATACAGCCCATATACACCAGCCATACCTACGAATACTACCAACAGGATAAACCACCATGTCTTCCAGAACGGCGGATAGATGCGCATGGGAATGTCAATTAATGATCCAGACCATTCCCCGTTATCGTTCATCGCTTTCACCTGGAAGTTATATTGTCCATGCGGTACATTTGTATAATTGGCAAATGGCATGTCCGTATAGATCCAGTCTTTGTCAAAACCTTTGATGCGATACGCATATTGCATCTGCTGCAATGGATGCGTCTTGATGACTGAAAATCCGAAAGAGAAAAAATTCTCATTGTACGAGAGAATGATCGGTTCGTTTGCTAAGGGCAATTGTCGATCAGTGTCAAATACGGTGAAGCTGCTGATCACCATGCGACCTGGCGTACGTTTTGGATCATACAACGCCGGATCAATTTCGATCACCTTGTCATTAAAAAAGAAATAGAGTTTGCCATCCTGACCGGAAAGACCATTTTGCCTGAAATCATTATCGTGAAATGACACATTCATATCCAGCGAACGAATCGAATGTGAGGTTACATCCATGATATTCATGCCATCCGATGTGGCAATCCACAGACGATCTGATGTGTCGGCAAGGATACTATTGATGTAGTTGCTGTTGAGCCCCGAAGTTTGGCTATACTCGCTGAACGACTGGGTTGCGGGATCAAAACTGAACATCCCTCCCCCATGTGTACCGATCCACAAGTGTCCAAAGTGATCCCTCGTAATGGCTGTTACTGTTCCTGCATGCACCATGTTAGCAGCAGTTGGTTCAATATCCGGATGATAATGCTTCCATTCTCCGGTATTTGTTGACAGGCTTGAAAAGCCCATTCCAGCGTTGTAACCGATCCAAAGTTGATCCGTATCTGAGTATGCGGATATGAGGCTGTTATGTTTAATACCTGTGAGACTATCTGTCTCCGTAGAATGATATTTTATTTGGGTACCATCTTCATCGAGTTGAAACAAACCACGAGTCCATTGTCCAATCCACACATGATGCATATCATCCCGCTTTACAAAAATGATTCCGGGTTGTAACTGCACATGATACAAGACATGATGTGAATTGGCATCAATACACGTAAGCTGATCATGGGCACCAATCCATACCTTATTGTCTTCAGCTAATAAGGTGGTCACGCCAGGCACAACCGATGGAAATGAAATTTTTTTAGTGCCGCCTGATTGAAGATTGTATCTGTAAAGCCCCTCGGCTGTTCCAACCCAAAGGTACCCTGGCTGACTTTGCGCGAGTGCCTGTATACGCATGGGCTGTTCACCAGAGTGATCTGGTGACCTAAGTTGGTATAACCGGTAATATTGATTTGCTTCCCCGAATATGCTAATGCCATTTCCAGATGTGATCCAGTAATTGTCATCATGATCAATATAAAATGATGTAGCCTGTTCGCTAAGAATGGAACGATCAGGCGTTTGGCCAAAAAACGATGAATCAATCATCATCGATGCGGGATCAAGGATGAGTGAACGTTCAACATAATAAAACAACCATATCCTGTTTTGGTCATCAGCCTGAAGCTGCCGGATACCTGATGTAATTTTAAAAGGTGTGACAATCACTTCATTTCTGTTGATATTAAATGAAGCGATGCATTGGCTTTCCTGGTCTCTGAACCATAAATTGTCTGACTGGTCCATAGTAAATTCATTATTCCTTGAATGATCAAAGACTTTCCATTTATGAGGATTGTAGGCAGAATGAAAGAATTTTGAATCGGTGATGTTGAAAAAGATCACTCCGTTGCCAGTACTCAACCACAATCCATGACGTGATCTGTCATAGTGTAATTGGTGGATGACATTATAAACGGGCTTTCCATTTAACGATTGCTCATTTGACTGGAAAAGTGTGATTTGATTGGTACTGGCATTGTATTGCCAGAGACCATTTCCGGCGATCCATACATTGCCAGTGCTATCAACAGCTAAATGGTAAATTCGATTGACCAGCTCTTGATTCTTCCTGGGGTACTGCAGAAATATGCGTTGGAAGCTATTCGTGCGCTTTCGATAGCGGCTGACCCCATTGTAAGTAGCTATCCATATATCGCCAAGCTTGTCTTTTAGAATGGCGGTGCAGTTATTGTGTGTAAGTGAAGTAGTATCATCAGGCTGGTGCCTGTAGATCTTAAAATTTGTACCATCAAAACGATTGAGACCATTTTGCGTGGCGATCCAATAGAAGCCGTCATCATCCTGTACGACGGCTTCCACTTTATTGGAGGACAAACCGTATTCTGTCGTTAGATGCTCGAATACCTTGTGGGAACTCTGTGAAAAGAGCGGAAAATTTGTTGTGAGAAGATAAAAGACAATGAACGGATGAAGCCATATGTCGAATTGACGCCACCTGCCAGTTGCCATTATTTTTTCCCTAAAAATAACACATACAGAATGGACTTTGAAACTTAATACTAAAAAGCACCTGTGATGGAACAAGACCAACTACAATTCCAGGCTTCAAAATGGTAAAATGTAAATTTCGAAAGAATTTAGGATCATCGATTATGAACGGTCCCTGAGCTAATTGGATATGTACTATCATTGAGGATGAATGGTCTCTGACCTAATTGCCCATGTAAGATCAATGATGATGAACGGTCCCTGAGGTAATTGGCTATATAAGATCAATGATGATATGCGGTCCCTGAGCTTGTCGAAGGGAAGAAAAGGTACAGCACCCACCTGGAGTCCCGTTGAATTTTTTTTTCATGAAGATCATCCTAATTAGAAGAATCTACTGAAAAAAAATTCAACGGGACTCATGTGTGGGGTTCTAGAATTTTTCTTCCCTTCGACAAGCTCAGGGACCTCCT
>JANPKZ010000354.1:0-2812 GCA_031426295.1 Saprospiraceae bacterium | reverse complement strand
CGTCAAAATTTTTATTTTGATGGGAACCCGACAGGTGAGATAAAATTTGAAAGCCTATTTCGGTTTTGTCAATAGAACATGTTTCCTTTGAATGATATTCCTGGCTTGTCCAGATTACCTTTTGTGAATTCATTATTTGCTCCATGGATACAGATACTGATCGTTCGTTGGGCAAATGAACATAGTTTCAATTAATACAACATTCAATGCAATATTGTTGTACAGATAATTGTAAAAATATTACTCCTACTGGTTCTTTGAATTTAGTTTTTTTGTTTTTTAAAAACCTTTCAGGGGATTGTTCAAACCAGAAATGACTTTGTTTACGGCCTCGTAATATGTATATCTCATACATGCCTGGTAAGAGAGTAGGTAAATTAATCTGCTTGTCGAAATCGAATGTTGTGTTCCTGTTCAAATCATAAACCTTTAAGGTACATGGTCGTTTTGTGTACGATATTATAAGGCTACACGTAGTGTTCAGTTTGTATTTGTTATGTACCGCTCAGTTGAATACTGGTAAATTCTTTCTTGAGCTTCAATTTTGATAATTTCTTCAGGTCACAATGTCACTGATGAATTGCTATTTGTGTTACCTGAACCAGGTCTCGGATTATATGCAACAACGACAGTAGGTCCGGGCATCGGACTTTGCAGGAAAATAGTATCGAAGGGACTGTAATGCTTGATAAATTGGCGTGTAGTTGGATAGCCCGTATATTTGATGATGACTTCCAGGCTATTGAGGTTGCTCTTAATGCTGACCTTTCCTTCAATTTCAGTTGAAATGCTTGTGTCTAGATCAATGAAATACACTGACCAAAGAGTATTGGCTCTTTGGATGTATCATCAACTACAATTGCATCAAATTGATTCTGACAAAAGATAGAAGATGGTGTCATAAAAACAAAAAAGATGATTGGGCGTAAATAAAAATTGTGAAAGGACATCAAGGAATTTTAGTGAGTCAAGAAATATTTCCAGATATTAATAACGATTTGGAATATTAATTTTTGAGATCCTGGGTGACAATTACTTGACATTAGGTTCAGTAATTAAGTAGATCAGGATTTTTCTTTCCAGAATTTTGTCCTTAGTACTACACGTTAGCTTCAAATTTTTGCTTCAAATTTTTCGACCTTATTCTCCACTGCCGGTACCGTCCTGAGATAAGCATAGATCGCCGAAATATCCTCCGTTGTCATATGCGTATAATTCATCCACGGCATATACGTCTGGTATCCCAGGTCTTCAGGTTTTTGTGGAACATACGCACTATCAGAATACATTTTAAAGCGCTGGACAAACATTTCTTCCGTCCAGTTACCAAGACCAGTAACATGCGGGGTGAGATTCGGCGAACGTAACATCCCATCAGGCAGGGGAAGCTCCCTTCCACCTGCGAATGGTTCACCTGTGAATTTTCCTTTTTCAAATTTTGTGTGACAGGTTTTGCAGTTGGCTGCATTGACCAGATACGCTCCATAATTGACTTTGTCAGATTTGGAGGGGATGGTTGTGAAGTCTGGTTTTTTGGGGATGGTATGAATGATAAAATTCATGGGAAAATCTGAATGTGATTTTTCTGTGGTATGGTCAATTGGAGCTAACGTTCTGATATATGCGATAACAGAAATAAGATCAATTGAATCGAGAAGACGGAAGTTTTCATACGGCATGATCGGAAATAACGGATGCCCATCTTTTGATACACCGGTAGTAATAGCTCTGAATAATTCGCCGTCCGTCCAGTTACCTATTCCTTTCGGAGTAATATTCGCGGCTACATATGATCCCGGAAAACCAAATTCCTGGTTGAAAATTTCACCACCCTGGCCTTCTGTTCCGGGCACTAAAGGTCCGGCAAAGGCACTCCAGTCTCTTGCGGAGTGGCATTCAATGCATTGCATTACATAGTTTGCTAAATAATGGCCCCTGGCGATCTGATCAGGAGTAGCTTCAATGGTAATATCAGGGGCTTCACCCACATCCGGCATTGTAGTTTTTACATAACCGAGCAAGCCTCCAATTGTGACTAAGATGATGGCGATGAGGATACTAATAATGCGCAGAGATTTCCGTTTCATGATGCTTGTTGATTGTACATACTAAGTTCTTAATTTCAGGTGGATTGAACAAATAAGAATGAGCCGTTGGTGGAAATGGGGATGCGGTACGTCTAAGTGACTAAGGCTAAGACGAAGGATGAGGAGAAGGTGAAAGAAGAAAGTGGGGCCGAACTCCTGATGAAAATGATATTTCTGATTATCCTGATAAGCTTACTTCATTAAGCGATGGACACTATAGATTTAGCATTTCTAACAGTTATGGATTGGATTAATTTAGATGAAGCAACATTAGTACTCAGCATCACCTGTATCCTTTGACCTGGCCTCACCCTCAGCCTTCGCTTTCGCTTCAGCATCCTCTTTTGTATTGCTAAACTTTACTACAGTGTTGTCAACCGGAGGAAGGCTGCGCAGGTAGGCGTAAATAGATGCAAGATCTTCGTTGGTCATGTGTGATAAATACAGCCATGGCATCACCGTTTGAAATCCTTTCTCTGCCGGTGTAGAGGGTTTGTATGTGCTGTCAGAATACATTTTGAATCGTTGTATGAACATTTCTTCACTCCAGTCACCAATACCTGTAACATGTGGTGTGAGATTTGCGGAGCGTATTGTCAATTCGCCCATCTGAAATTCATGTCCGCCTGCGAATGGCTGTCCGGTGAATTTCGATTCTGTCATTTTTGTGTGACATGCAAAACAATTGGCAGCTGTCACGAGGTATTCTCCGTATTTGACTTTAT
>JANPKZ010000353.1:0-6538 GCA_031426295.1 Saprospiraceae bacterium | reverse complement strand
GTGTAACTCGTGGTGAGCGTGTCGAACCATTAACGGCAACTTCTCTGTAATAAATATTTGTAACCTTCCTTCTCTTCAAACACCCCAATGTTTCCCCAATATTAAGTTTTCGTCAATTATTCTTTACCACGTCTTTGCCGGGTCATTCCTCGTTTACATTTACCCCCAACCAAATTTTATTTCAAAAAAGACGAGAATGAAAAAAGACTACTTCCTTGCAAGTTTCCCTATCACAAATTGGATCGCCACAGGTTTTTCGATTTTTTTGGTCGCTTTTCTATGCATAGCTACCACCACTGTTGTTGCACAAACTACTGATCCAACACAGACATGCAATTTCCTGAAAAAAATTGGCGGCGCCACAAGTGCTAATGGTTCAGAAATAGCAGCTTATGACCCAACAAGTCAACGGGTTTACACAGTTGCCGGTCCTGTTATTGAATATTTCAATATGGATAATGCAGGGGCACTTACGTATGGTGGTTCGCTGCCATTTGGTTTTACACCTCCTGCGGGAAGCAACGTCTTACCAAACAGTGTAGCCGTAAAAAATGGGATCCTTGCAGCAGGGTATGCAATCGTCACAATGGGTACGAATGCACAACAACAAGGACGCGTTACATTTTACAACTCGGTAAGCGGTGCCGTTTTGAATTCAGTCACTGTTGGATATCTGCCAGATATGATCACATTTACTGCAGACGGAAATAAATTACTTACGGCAAACGAAGGTGAGCCTAACAGCTACAACCAGGGTACGTCATTTGATCCGGAAGGCTCAGTGAGTATCATTGATCTTTCGTTTGGTGTGGGAAGCGCATCCGTACAAACGGTTGGCTTTACATCATACAACGGACAGGCAGCCTCATTAAAAGCTCAGGGTGTTCGTCTCTTTGGTCCCAATGCTACAGTAGCACAGGATTTCGAACCAGAATATATTGGCCTTTCACCTGATGGTCTTACAGCCTGGATTACTTTGCAGGAAAACAATGCAGTTGCCGTATTAGATATTGCATCTGCATCTTTCACACAGATATTTCCATTAGGTCTGAAAAATCATAACAAGCCAACTGTTCGTGGTGTTGAAATCTTTGAGCTAACTGATCTGCCTCTCGCAGGTACCACACCGGCTGGACAATCCATCACGCTAAGTGGTTTTTCAGGTTTGCAATTTGAAGGATACGCCGCCAATGGTAACCTGAAATTTATCACGCATACTGACCGTGGACCAAATGCAGAACCAACAGGCATCAACCGCCCATTCATGATACCCACTTTTACACCAGAGATCGTGCGTTTTGAATTGAATCGCTCTTCAGGTGTATTGACAATTACAGAACGTATCCAGTTAAAAGGACCAGCCAGTCAATTACTCAGCGGGCTTCCGAATATTTCTCTTGGCAGCGATCCCAACCAGGCATACAACGATGAGGTGCCGGTTGATTTACTAAACAATGTAATTGCTCCGCTCGATCCGATTGGAGGTGATATGGAAGGTATCTACAAAGCTGCTGACGGAACATTCTGGATGGTGGATGAATATCGCCCTGCTATTTATCACTTTACAACAAGTGGTGTCCTGATCAAACGATATGTACCCATCGGAACAGCTGCTGCTGCGGGTATGCCTGCAGGTACATATGGCATGGAAGTATTGCCAGCCGTTATCGCACAACGTCGCCAAAATCGCGGTTTTGAAGCTATCGCATTTCAAAATGGAAAAATATATGCGTTTGTACAAAGTCCTATCCGTAATCCATCAACACTTAGCAGTGCAACTTTAAACGGACTGAAAAATTGTCGCGTCATCGAATTTGATCCTGCTACAGAAACCACCACAGGTCAGTTTGTCTATATCCTCGACAATCCTGTTTCTGTTTCACCAACTGATACACGTGCTGATAAGATCGGTGATGCTGTAGCGATTGAGAATAATGAATTCCTGGTCATCGAACGAGATGATGATTCATATCCAACAGATCCGGTCGCCGATATTCAGAAAAAGATCTATCGTTTCAGCCTGACAGGTGCAACCAACATTCATGGATTACCAAATGTGATCAGCGGCAAAACTGTTGAGCAAATGACGCCTGCTGAAATGACGTTAGCAGGTATTACGCCGATCCGGAAAAATCTTCACATTGATCTTGCACAAACTGCGTACAACGCACGTCAAAAATTTGAAGGGTTAACGATCATTGATCGCAACACCATCGGCATACTAAATGATAATGATTTTGGTGTCGCAGGTGCAGTCATCAATTTCACGAATGGAACATTTACACCCGACCCTAATGCTGAAACCAGCATATTAGGACTTATTAAAATTCAAAATAACGGGTATGATGCAAGCGATCGTGATGTGAATGGTACTGAAGCAGGTGGAGGAAAGATCAACATCCGCTACTGGCCGGTAATGGGGATGTATATGCCTGATGCCATTTCCTCTTTTGAGGCAGATGGCCAAACATATTATGTTACCGCCAACGAAGGAGATTCACGTTCATATACTGGTTACAATGAAGAAATTCGTGTTGGAGCTGGTGCATATGTGCTTGATCCCACAACCTTCCCTAATGCAGCATTCCTGAAACTAAATGCAAACCTGGGTCGCCATCAAATAACCAATGCCACAGGTAACCTCGACATGGACAATGACTTTGATCAGATCCATGCTTATGGATCACGTTCATTTAGTATCTGGAATGCCAGTGGTCAACAGGTGTATGACAGTGGTGATGATTTAGAACAGATTACAGCAGTGTTGGCAACAAGCGTATTTAATTCCGATGGCGTAGCTACAGCTACGACATTGCCCAATGGATTATCAGTAGGTGGATTTGATACGCGGAGTGATAACAAAGGTCCGGAAACGGAAGCGGTTACTACTGGTGTTGTCAATGGCAAAACATATGCTTTCGTTGGTTCAGAACGGACAGGTGATATTTTTGTGTATGATATTTCAAATCCGGTTGCCCCTGTGTTTGTACAGTATATCAATACACCTGAAGACATCGGCCTGGAAGGTCTTCAATTTGTATCTGCTGAAAATAGTCCTACAGGACGACCGCTGGTAATCACAGCATCAGAGGTGAGCTTTACCGTTGGTGTGTTTGAGATCAATGCACCCGGATCATGCGATATCACGGCTGTTCCAAATAATAACATCTACACGGGAGGTATTCCGACCAACCTGTACATTGGATATGGTCCGCAGCAATTGACACTTAATGTTTCGGCTGCTCCGCCTTCCAATGGTGAAGCGTATACATACACGTGGACGGGTGATGGCACATTGAGTAACTATAATATAGCAAATCCTGTGTTTACAGCGACGACCGAGGGTAGTTATACATTCACTGTCTCGGTCTCTACAGAATGTGATGTTGTCACCACATGCAGCATCACCATTTGTGTAACGGATGTCAGAGTACCGGGTCAGGCACATAAAGTATATCTCTGTCACAATGGAAATAATCAGGCAGTGAGCGTAAATGCTGTGCCAACGCATTTATTAAGTCATACGGATGACAGGCTGGGTAGTTGCGATGAAGCTCCATGCGGATCTGAGTCGTTTGCTTTTTCAAATATTGCAGAACATGAAATAGACTTGACAGATGGCATCGGTCTGATCGCTTATCCGAATCCATCTAACGACCAGTTTACGATCCATCTGCATAACGATGGGTCAGAAGATGTTG
This sequence comes from Saprospiraceae bacterium, assembly GCA_031426295.1. Classification (GTDB taxonomy): domain Bacteria; phylum Bacteroidota; class Bacteroidia; order Chitinophagales; family Saprospiraceae; genus Opimibacter. Next base: position 2,837 of record JANPKZ010000353.1, on the reverse strand, counting down.
AGATCCGTGTGATGGATCTGCAGGGTAAAATTGTCTATGCAAAACAAGCCCACGAAGGAGAGCATGAGCATTCCTTTGGTGAATATTTCCCGACAGGTATGTTTATCCTGGAAGTGAAGCAGGGTGATGAAAGCCACATGATCAAGTTGGTGAAACAATAGAACACAATACAAATTGGATTACGAAAGGGCCATCCCAAAGGATGGTCCTTTTTATTTATTGTTTCCAAAACCGAGGAGAATCCTAATTGTATTGCCGCTAATTACGCTAATTACACTAATCCCTTTTTGTGTTAATTAGCGTCAATTAGTGAAATTAGCGGCAATTATTTGTTTAGTTTATTTCTATTAGTCGACTTCTTCGCTTTGACATTTTCAGGAGCAACACCAAATTCTTTCATCAGGTCTAGACCATAGTTTCGTATAACGTCTATGATGGCAATAGCTTTCATTCCCCTGGGGGTAATCGTATATTCTACCTTCGGAGGAACCACCGGGAAAACAACCCGCTTGACAAATCCCTCTGCTTCCAATTCACGAAGTTTTGTTGTAAGCATCTTATGCGTGATGTGTGGGATATCTTTTTTGAGTTCACCATAGCGTAGGACTTTGTCCTTTAATCGCCAAAGGATAGGCATTTTCCACGTGCCCCCAATCCTGTCCATGGCAAACTCCACGGGATTATAGTACACCTTACTATTAAACAGAAAGTCTGGCATGAGCTACAAGTATTAATTCTATTGATACTTTCTAAAAAGTGTGTATCACTACTATGTGTATGTATGATGTCAAAGGTACTATATACACTCATCTTAGTGGCATGAAAATTTTAAGACCACGTAAAAATCATCACATGAAGCACGTAAGCATAATGATGTTGTCATTTTCAATAATGCTAACATCACATTTTTCCATTGCACAACACAATGCAGGACACAACGGCAAAATTTTATTGATTGCATCCAATCCATCAGTAAACCAACAAACAGGTTGGCCAATTGGAGTTTGGGCGGCGGAGTTAACACATCCATATTGGGAGTTTTCACATGCCGGTTATTCGGTTGACATTGCAAGCCCCGACGGAGGTGAAATTGTCATTGATGGTTTCAGTCATCCTGAGGATGAAAGCAAATATGCTGCATGGGATTATGTATCTCTTGGCTTTTTGAAAGACCCTGTTAAATCCGCTTTACTCAAATCTACCCTCAAACTTTCAGCAGTAAATCCCAATGAATACAAAGCTGTTTTAGTGTGTGGCGGACAAGGCCCGATGTATACTTTTATTGACAACACGGAACTTCATAAATTCTTCACGGAATTTTATGCAACAGGCAAACCCACAGGAGCCATTTGTCATGGTACATGCATTTTATTAAAAACCAAATTACCTGGTGGTAAATATTTAGTAGAAGGAAAGAAGTGGACCGGCTTTGCCAATTCGGAAGAAAATTATGCAGATGCATATGTGGGTCAAAAAATACAACCGTTCAGAATAGAGGATGAGGCTTCAAAAATGCCGAATAATAAATTTCAGGTCGCCCCAATGTTTGAAGCATATGCCGTGCAGGATGGAAATTTAATTACAGGACAACAACAAAATTCAGGCACAGCTGCTGCCCGATTAATCATTGATCAGTTGGAAAAAGACAAATCCCGCTATCCAACGTACGTCCTGGTTCATGGTGCCTGGGCAGATGAAAGTGCTTGGGGGTTTGTCCGTAATCAGTTAGCTGTCCATGCGAATGTGATAGTAGTAAATCTACCCGCTCACGGTGCCGATAACACGTATGGCGTAGGAATTGGCTTAAGTGATTATGTAAAAACGGTTACTGATGCGATTACCACACAAACAGGAAAAGTAATTTTAGTCGGGCATAGTATGGCGGGACAAATTATTTCACAGGTTGCCGAAAACGTCCCGGACAAAATCAGTCAGTTGGTTTATGTATCAGCATACCTGCCAAAAAATGGCGAAAGTGTTATTGACCTTTCCAAAAAGGATAACACGAGTCAGGTCGGAATGAATTTAGAATTTAACTCAGATTATTCTTTGGCCACTATAAAGAAAGATGCCCTTGCTGATGCGGTTTGTGCAGATTGCCCGCCATACATGAAAGATATTTTAGTAAAGTATCACCGGGCAGAGCCTGCAAAAGCCTTGAATGACAAGGTTTCACTTACATCAAAATATGGTACTGTACCTAAATATTACATCGCCACTACTTTAGACAAGGCTGTACCTTTTACTCTACAGCAACAAATGATCAAGGATAATGGTACTATCAAAAAGGTCTTTGAAATGAAAACTTCTCATCTGCCTTTTGTGGTGCAGCCTGATGAGTTTGTAAAAATACTGATGAGTATTCAAAAATGAAACGCACCATCCTTCTGGTAGCAATGGCATCATTCTTCATCCTGAATGGTGCTGTTGCCCAATTACCCGTGGAAGTATTTGCTGGTCATCAGAAAACGAGTTTTGATTTGATGTTCTTCAGGTTTTTTAAAAATAAAGATGCAACCAATTCAAGGTTTCTTTTCTTTAATCGCAATCGGGTAAATCTTGATTATAAACAAACTCCAACGACATATTTGCCTGCTTTTGGTTTCACCGAAGCTGTAAGTTATAATCATCCAAAGTTGTTCGGTTTGGCTCCTGTAATCGTTGGACAAGTGAATAGTAAGGGAATTTTTCCGAAAGCAGGTATTCAATATTTTTATCGAAAGAATCATTTTACATTATTCAGTTGGGTAGTATATCAGCTGGTAAGCGAATCGAATCTGGATCTATTTGTGCTGAGCCGGTACGAACCACCCCTGTCCCAAAAATTGCATCTATTC
>JANPKZ010000352.1:0-6413 GCA_031426295.1 Saprospiraceae bacterium | reverse complement strand
GTTCCTTGTTCCTTGTTCCTTGTTCCTTGTTCCTTGTTCCTTGTTCCTTGTTCCTTGTTCCTTGTTCCTTGTTCCTTGTTCCTTGTTCCTTGTTCCTTGTTCCTTGTTCCTTGTTCCTTGTTCCTTGTTCCATGCACCTCGCTCCCTGCCCTTTCCCCTTCGCTCTTGCCCTTCAACCCTCCTCTGCCTCTGCCTCCGCCTCACGCTTACCTCAATCTTTCCTCGAATCGCCCCTCCGGAAAGTCTTAAGAAAGAAGCATTAAGCGTTTGAGATTTAAATAAATTGGTATATTTCAGATCAGAACCTGACCTGATGAAGTCCATAGACACCCAACATCTGGATAAACTCTACTACACTATCGGAGAAGTCGCCGGCATGTTTGATGTGTCACGATCCCTGCTCCGCTATTGGGAAAATGAATTCTCTTTTCTGACACCAAGAAAGAACAGAAAAGGCGACAGGCTTTTTACAAAGGAAAATATTCAGCAGATCCAGATCATTTACAACCTTGTAAAAGTTCGTGGCTTCACATTGGAAGGCGCAAAACAAGAATTGAAAAAAGAGAAAACGTCGTTAACAGAACAGATCACGATTGTGGACAGATTAAAAACGATCCAGGCCAAATTGAAAGATCTCGACGATAAGTTGTCTGCTTAGTGCTGTAACAGATCAAAGGATTCCTGGCATAAGAGGATCTCAGCAGGATCATTGGAGGCTATGATGACAGTCTTTGACGGATCCATCCCCGATATCAGGTTAGACATCCATTCTTTTCCACGCACATCCAGATTGGATCCAGGCTCATCCAGGAAAATAAGTGTCCTGTCATCCAATAATGCAAGCCCAAGTTTCACGCGTTGTTTCATCCCCGACGAAAACATTTTGATTTGTTGTGACGGAATGAATGTGTAATCTAAACGCGCGGACCAATCTTCAAAGCGATGAAACTGTCTGAGCAATCCTAATCGCTGGTGCAGATGAAAGAGCTCTGCCAGTGATAGTTCTTCAATAACTGTATTGTAAGGTGCCACGAAATGTAAATACCGAAAGATGTCCTCTGTAGCGATTGTTTTGTTATCGTGCGTGTAGGTAATCTCCCCTGAGGATGGAAGGGCGCCACCCGATAATATTTTCAGTAATGTGGATTTGCCCGAACCATTAGGTCCTGTGATAGCCAACCTGCTACCAGACCTCACATGGAAATTGAGGTCTTTAAATATTGTTTTTCGATTGTAGGCTTTACTCAGCTTTTGTATAGACAGATCCATTGACGGGATTGTGTGCCCTGAAGCCTCGCATGATACCGCGCTCTGACTGATCTACAAACTCAAGGATGAGGTCCTTCTCAGGAATATCGGGAATGGCATCTTTGATGACAGAAACGGCTTGTGAAATATTATAGCCTCTCACAAACAGAAGGCGGTATATGTCCTGGATGGAATGAATTTGCTCCTGCGTAAATCCTCTGCGTTTAAGACCTGTAACATTGACGCCAACAAATGAAAGTGGTTCACGTGCGGCTTTAACAAAGTGCGGTATGTCCTTGCGAACAAGGCTCCCACCTCCGACCATCACATGATCACCGATCTTGACAAACTGATGAACCGCGACTAATCCTCCAATCACAGTATGATGTCCGATATGGATATGACCTGCAAGATTAACGTTGTTGGCTAGTATACAATTTGGACCGATGATACAATCGTGTGCCACATGCACATAGGCCATCAACAGCGAATTGTCACCAATAGAGGTTTTAAAACTTGCTTTCGTTCCGCGATTAATAGTGCAATATTCACGGATGGTGACATTATTGCCGATCTCAAGAGTTGAATGTTCTCCTTCGAATTTCAAATCCTGAGGCGCAGCACCAATCACCGCACCCGGAAATACATGACAATTATTTCCTAAACGGGCACCATTCAGAATATTGACATTTCCCGCGATTCGGCAGCCATTCCCGATGACCACATCTTCTTCGATCGTGGTGAATGGGCCTACCTGGACATTACGTCCAATTTTTGCATTACGATGGATATTATTCATGTTTTGGATCATTTCGCACGATCTGTGCGGTGAGTTCAGTCTCTGACACCAATCGACTACCTACATAAGCTGTGCCATACATGTGGCATATACCTCTTCTGACCGGAGTGAGCAACTGCATCTTCAGGATCAGCTGATCTCCAGGGACCACTTTGGATTTAAATTTCGTGTTATCAATTTTGAGGAACAAGGTCCCCCAATTTTCAGGATCAGGTAATTTACACAAGACAAAAACGCCACCCACCTGGGCCAGGGCTTCGACCTGCAATACACCCGGGAAAATAGAATTACCAGGAAAGTGACCCTGGAACAAAGGCTCATTAAATGTGATATTCTTGATGCCAACAATGGTGTTTTCCGTCATTTCTACAATCCTGTCAACCAGTAGAAAAGGATAACGATGGGGCAACATCTTGCGTATTGCTTCCACATCGAAAATCGGTGGCTGATCCGGATCAATTTTCGGACGACCCTTCATCTTGCGCTGCTCAAGCATCTTTCGTTTGAGCACTTTGGTAAATTCTATATTGGCAGTATGACCAGGTTTACGGGCAACTATTTTACCTTTAATTGGCTTGCCCAATAATGTCAGATCTCCTATGATATCCAGCAGTTTATGACGTGCTGGTTCATTCTCAAATTTAAGTGATGTCGTATTCAGGATTCCCGTTTTTTCAACTTTGATACTTTGCTTCCCAAGCTTTTTAGCCAGCCTGTCGAGTTCAGTTTGATCCATCATCTTATCTGCAATGACAACAGCGTTATCAAGGTCTCCCCCTTTGATCAGGTTCTCATCAAATAGTTGTTCCAACTCACGGATGAAAACGAATGTGCGACAAGGTGCGATCTGATTTTGATAATCCTCCATGTTCTGGAGACTGGCATATTGATGTCCCAGGATCTGAGAATTAAAATCGATCATCGCTGTGATTTCAAACTTGTCACCTGGCAATGCAAGTAATTCGGTGCCAGTCAACTCATCCTTAAATGAGATGGGTTCTTCAATCTCAAAATACTCACGGTCAGAATCCTGCTGAACGATTCCCGCGGCAACGATACCTTCCACAAATGCAGAAGCACTTCCATCCATGATGGGAATTTCAGGGCCATCCACTTTGATCAGGACATTATCGACACCCATGCCTGTAAGAGCAGAGAGTACATGTTCAACAGTACTGATCTGTGCATCGCCATTTCTCAGGGAAGTTCCACGATTGGTTGACACGACCTGGGCCACGTCTGCTATCAGAACAGGTTGATCTTTCAGGTCTACGCGCATGAAGCGGATTCCATGATTGACTTCGGCTGGTTCAAATTCGACTATGACTGATTTACCTGTATGTAATCCGACACCTTCCTGTTTAAAGGACTTAGCGATGGTCTGTTGCTTCATAATTCTCCCTTTTTACCTGCGTCCACCTTTCTTTCAAGTTCTTCAATTTTCCTGATCAGATCAGGAAGCTGTTTAAACACGGCGTATGATTTAAGATATTGCGTAAATGAAATGGCAGGTGATCCGAATAATTTAGATCCCTGCGGATATTTGCTTGTATGCACACCACTTTGTGCCTGAATTTCTATTCTGTCAGCAATTTCAATATGCCCGTTGAGACCCACCTGGCCTCCAATACGTACATGATTTCCGACTTTCGTGCTTCCTGCGATTCCTGTTTGTGCTGCAATGACTGTATGATCTCCTATAATGACATTATGCGCGATCTGTACCAGATTATCAATCTTACTGCCGGTTCCAATTTTTGTGGCTGCTAACGTGCCACGGTCAATAACGGTATTGGCACCAATTTCCACGTCATCTGCAATAATCACATTTCCAACGTGATTGATCTTATGATAATGTCCACTTTCATCCGGGCGATAACCAAATCCGTCTGCTCCAATGACAGCATTTGCGTGAATAATACTCCGGTTACCAATTTTTGTATTTGGATAAATTTTAGCACCCGGGTAGATAATTACATCCTCTCCGATTTCAGTATCATGGCCAATAAAAACCTGCGGATATACGATCGTACGACCTCCAATCCTGGTATTAGGTTCGATCACTGTATAAGCTCCAATAGAAACATCAGCATCCAGCGTAACTGTGGGATCAATAACGGCCAATGGCGAAACACCAGGCTTTGGAACTCCGTTTTTGCTGAATTTTTCAATCAGCAACATCATCGCATTGTAGACATCATCAACCCTGATCAGGGTGATATCAACTGGTTGCTGCGGTGTAAAATCTTTCGAAACGATTAAAGCGCTGGCGTCCGTGGTATATACATAGCTCTCATATTTTAGATTGGCCAGAAAAGAAACTGTACCCGCACCACCCTTATCAATCTGGGATGGACCGTGTATTTCTCTTCCGCCATCACCTATAAGTTCGCCATGGAGAAGCTCGCACAATTGTGCTGCATTCAATATCATGGCGCAAAATTAACAATCCAAGCCCATCCAGACTAAATAATACCCTGAATTATAGCCTAAATTCTCACTTTTGAATGATCTATATATAGTTCTAAACCTGATATATCATCATCAATTGATAATTTTGGCGCATGGCAAAAGTTAAGAAACCAGCTAAGAAGTCAGGTAAGGTCAATCCCCAAAAGAAAAAAACTGCCTTCCAGCACATGGAAGGAGTTGATTGGAAATATGTGGCAATTTGCCTTGGACTCACCTTCATCGCATTCATTTCCGTTTTCAAGCATGATTTTGTCAATTGGGATGATGACTTCAACCTGGCAAATAACGCCAACACAGCGTTACTCAATTGGGACAATATTGTCAACATATTTTCTGAACCCGTGATCGGTAACTATAACCCGTTACCCATCCTGACATTTGCAATTGAAAGATCCATTGTAGGACTTGATCCGACACTGTACCACATCAATAATCTGCTGCTGCACCTGGTCTGCGTGTTTTTTGTCTACCGAATCTTCCGCTCACTGAATTTAAACTCTGTAGCGTCAGCTGCAGGTGCATTGCTTTTCGGAATTCATCCGATGCGTGTAGAATCTGTTGCGTGGGTGACAGAACGTAAGGACGTACTTTTTGGAGCTTTCTTCCTGGCTGCCTTATGGTATTATATTCAATACGTGCGAACAGGCTACGCTAAGAAGTACTTCTATGCTGCCATGGGTTTGTTTGTATTTGCCCTCTTCTCGAAAATTCAGGCCGTGGCTCTTCCGCTAACCATGCTGTTGGTAGATTACTATTTGAAACGTCCTTTACAAATTAAGCTGGTCCTTGAGAAATGGGCTTTCTTCCTGCTATCACTGGTGATTGGTCTTGTGGGAATTTATTTTCTGCGGGAACAAGGCTCCATGGACGATTCGACAAATTACTCCATGGCGCAACGGTTGATGATTGGAGGATTTTCCTTAGGCGTTTACATAATCAAATTCATCTTTCCTTATAAGATGTCGCCTTTGTATCCATATCCACATGAATTGCCTCCTGAAATCTATGCGGGTCCATTTGTGTTTATTGCCATCATAGCTTTTATATGGATTGCTTACAAGAAGGATTGGCGCCCGTATCTTTTTGGTGTGTTGTTCTTCCTGTTCAATATCATGTTCCTCCTGCAGGTTGTTGGCGCAGGTCAGGGTTACCTGGCTGATAGGTTTACGTACATCCCATATATCGGACTGATGTTTATCGTGGCATACTTTGGCCAATCACTGTTTACTCGAAATTCCACTCTGGCCAAACCAGTCTTGTATGGATTTGGAGGCGTATTGGTCTTGTACATGGTGATGACATTTCGGCAAAACCAGATCTGGAACAATAGCGATGCTCTATGGTCCCATGTATTGAAATATCATACGAATACTTCTCTCCCGTTTCGAAACAGGGCCAACTTCCGCAGGGATCAGGGACGTATTGAAGAAGCATTGGCAGACTATAATTCCGCCATTACACTAAAACCCGATGGTGCTCTATACAACTCACGTGCTAAGCTGTATTTCAATCAGCAGAAATATCAGCCCGCCCTGGATGACTATAACCGTGCTATAGCATTGGATAGTCTGAAAGGAGAATATTATATCAATCGTGGAGCTGTATGGGCATTAGGCGGAAAACTGGATTTAGCATTGTCAGATTTTAATAAAGGTTTGACACTTGATCCGAATCATGCTAATGGTTTTAAAAACCGTTCACTCGTTCATCAGGCTAATAGCAATTGGCCAATGGCACTGGCAGACATCAACAGGTATCTTGAAATGCACCCTGAAGATGCAGAGTTATGGTATGAAAGGGGCAGAATAAAAAATATTACGGGCCAATACCAGGACGCTATTGCTGACTTTGACAGGGCCATGCAACTCAATAATAAACAACCCATATTCCTGTA
>JANPKZ010000351.1:0-2777 GCA_031426295.1 Saprospiraceae bacterium | reverse complement strand
GCATCAACCTCCTGGACTATCTCTATCAGGTCCTTGTATTCCTTATGGAGTTTTGAAAAGAGCTTGACATCCCCTATTACTTCCGGGTCTGACAGGCGGAGCTCAAGATCCTGGTACTTGTTCCTTATCCCTCTGAGACGGTCGATCATCATGAGCGCAAAGATATTGGTAAAAAGGAAAGATTGAGCCTGGGGGCAGGTTGCTGCCGGTCATGATTGTTCTTTATTATATTTAACCTTCGTATTAAAGCTTAACCTGTATTCATTTTGAGGCACATTTTTCAGCCTGATCCTAATTCTTCGTATTACCATTTCTGATTAAGTAATTCTTCCCCCGGATGAAAAAGAAAATTATCTACTCACTCCTCTTTGTGATTGGCCACCAGCTGATCTATGCGCAATACACTAAAAGCCTTATTCCTGAGAACATTCCTGCTGTGGGCCAGGCCACTAAATCTGATATGCAGATAACTGTTGTTGACAAAGAAATTATCCCTTCATCCGTCGATCTGCAATGGCAACCTCTTATCAATCACGTAAGGATCCACCATCGCTCCAGAATACCAAATGAACAGTTGCAATTACTCAAAAACGAAAAATTGCTTTTGAAAAAAAATCAATACATCTCAACTGAGGGTTTTGAAAGTATAAATGAAGAAACAACTGTTGAACCATTACTGGGCAGAAATTTCAGGGGAAATGCAAATAGTGGTTCTTCTCCTATGGATAACTCGATCGCTATTTCCAATGGCGGCAAAGTGATAAGTGTTGCGAATACGACGATAGAATTTTATAATCAGAATGGGACAAGAACGTATTCAAATTCTATCGCTGCATTTTTTGATGATCCCACTATTTCGGATGTGTGTGATCCTGTTGTACTGTATGATAGTGGCGCTGATAAATTTATTTTCTTCGCGCAGGAATGTTCCGGGCATTCGTCCAATTCCTATATCCTGATTTGTTTTTCCCAAACAAATGATCCAAATGGAAACTGGTGGCATTACAAGCTTGATGGTAGTGTAGCGGGTAGTAACACCTGGTTCGATTATCCAAAGCTTGCTGTCTCAAACAATGAGTTGTATATAGCTGGTAATGCGTTCACTAACGATGGAGATTTCCAGGAATCAGTGTTGTATCAGATTGAAAAAAATGATGGCTACGCAGGCGCGAGCATTGACTGGCAATACTGGAATGAAATTACTTCATCACCATTTACACTTCTCCCCGTTTCATATGGTCACCAGGGCAATTATGGGCCAGGTTGTTATCTGGTTGCGAGCGACGCCGTGGGTGGCACCACCATTGATCTGTATGATCTCACTGGTGATATAAGTGCGTCGAACGAACAATTACTTCACTACAGCATCCCCACGATCCCGTATAGTCCTGCTGCCAATGGATTTCAATCGGGCACGAGCACAGGGCTTGACAATGGGGATTGCAGATCGTTATCCGGATTTTACCTGGATGGTATTATTCATTTTGTATTTCATGGTGATTATACGAACGGGTATAATGGCATCATCTATAACCGCCTTGATGTAGCTAATATTTCCAATACGATTTCCACATTTGGCCTGGAGGATTATGAATATTCATATCCTGCTGTTGCTTCTATTTCTGATGCTGAAGATGACCGTTCTGTCATGATTGGTTTTGGGCGCACAGGTGAAAACATCTATCCTGAGATACGCGTGGTGAGTTGTGATCATGATTGGAACTGGAGTCCATCTGTTCTGGTAAAGTCAGGAAATGGATTTGCGGATTTTACAGCAAGTGATGGTGAGGCTGAACGATGGGGAGATTATACAGGGATCTCGCGCAAACATAATAACACTACACCCACTATCTGGATTAGTGGCATGTGGGGTAATTCCGCCAATGAATGGGATACCTGGATTGCAGAAATCACAGGTGCTGAGTCTACTGCCACACATGACATGCAGAAAGATGATCAGCACATGGAGGTATATCCCAATCCGGTATACAATGAATTCACAACTTCATTTGAACTGGATCGCAATAGTGCTATTGAAATCACTCTATATGATGAGCGTGGAGAACTTGTCAAGCATCTCGGCAATCAGTTTGCTTTTGCCGGAAAAAATATTTTTAGTTTCAACAAATCGAATTTACCAGCAGGTATGTATTCGGTTATTTTAACCTCATCACAGGTAATCATCAATCATGAAAAAATTATTATCGCTGACTAGTTGTTTTTCGGTCTTATTATTTTTGTTGTCATGTCCAAAGCGCGAGCCAAAAGTTTCATCTGGTGACGCAACTTCTGTTATTGTTTCAGGTGACAGTTTGATTGCATCAACCGAAGTTACGTGTGATACAAATAGAATTTCACGTGATGATAAGATTCGTCGTGATACTACCCTGCATCGGGTGGAGCATGGCACAAGCGATCAGCAAAAGCTTGACAGCATAAAAAATGCAAAGGCTAAGCTGAAAAAGAAAAATTAAGTTGAGACAATATTGTAAAAATGTTACTCACAGTATTATACGGCAACGATCAGACCCGCATCATTTTCAGTCACCTTATTGACGCGATCTGATACACGATACCATGTGATATAATCACCCGGGACGGGAATAATATTATTCATCACATCCTTTGTTGGGATCGAAGCATCCAGCCATAGTGTTTCCTGTTCGGGTAGCAATATCATGGGCATGCGATCATGCAGATGTGCAATGATAGGATCGGCTTCTTTGGTAATTATGGTAAAACTGTGAATCACTTTTCCTTCCGGTCCTTTCCAAACT
>JANPKZ010000350.1:0-10952 GCA_031426295.1 Saprospiraceae bacterium | reverse complement strand
AACACTCCAATCCTGCCTTTTTCTTTTGCGCAAAGATCCTGTCAAAATCAATTGTGCCCTGGCCCACTTCGGTAATCGCCTTGCTGTCTTTCGCCATATCTTTTACATGCCAAAGCGGGACACGGCCCGGGTATTTTTCAAAATACTCAACCGGATCATATCCTGCTTTCGATATCCAATACAGATCGAGCTCCATCTTCACGAGATCCGGAGATGTTTCTTTCAGCAGGTAATCATACACAATTGTGTCTTCAAATTTTTCAAACTCAAAATCATGGTTGTGATATGCAAATTGCATTCCTGCTGCATTGGCTGTTTTCGCAGCTTTTTCCAAAATGCCGGGTAGTGCTTTGTAATTCGCCTTAGTTCGTTCTTCTGGAAACAAAAAAGGGCATACCATATATTTTGCACCAATTGTATCCAGATCTTCAACAGCTTGATCCCATCCATCCAATAATGTCCCTTTACCCTTGGGTTGCAAGCCTGAGAGATGATGCGAACTGATCACTTTTAATCCCGTATTTCTCAAAATGGTTTTAAATTCTTTGACGGTTTTCCCAAAGAATTTACCATTATATCCATACAGTTCCAATCGTTTGTAGCCTAGCGCACGAAGACGCTCTAATGTTCCTTCCAGGTCTTTGGCTACAGCATCCCGCACAGTATACAGTTGAACACCTAATGGCTGTTTTGTTTTTAATTGGTCAGGTATGAGTTGGTCTACCTGTAGGGCAGTTATGCCTGCTGAAACTGTGTGTATGAATTGTCTTCTTTCCATGAATGGTGGTTGCTTTTAGTTAATTCTTCTCATGTTTATGATGTGTTTCCAAATGCGCTTTCAATAAGTCCTTTCCGTAATCATTCCCATTCGGCGTCCGAACGACTGTATGAATATGTGATTTAACCGGGCCTGGATTTGGATTCAACGCATCATAGATAAACACGGGCGATTGGTGGTCAAATTCTATTAATATTACCGGACTATGGATGCGGTAATAAAACGGACCATCTGTTTTATCGCCCTGGACCCAGGTAAAATGTGTTTTGTTGAGATATGCTCTCACGTCTTCCATTTTAATTTTGGCTTGACCATCTCGTATGTTGCCGACGTATACTGCAATTAAATCAAGCAAAGCGTTTTGTTGTTTGTTAGATAATTCTGTCGCCGCAATTCCTGTAGTAGAAATAATTTCATTATCTCTGAAGGCTTCGCCCCGATTAAAATCGAATTCTTTTTTATGCCAAAGCGTCGCTTTTTGCTTTTGGTTGAGATTGAGTGATAAATAAAAATCCAGACCTTTGTTCTCTTCGATTTCGAAAGTGCGCAAACCTGTATTGTCGCCTGTCTCAATGAGATTTGGTTCGGAACCCATAAAAGTTGGTGTCATTACAACCTGGTCACCCAGGACAAAGTAATTAATGACCAAATGATGCCCTTCCATTTGCCAGCCCCACGGCTCCGTATCGGATGGAGTCCCCATGAAAGTAAACCAATATTTTTCACCACCCAAATTTTCACTTCCTGGGACTAACGTTGCTAAATACGCTTCCATGGTCATAATATCCCTGGCTTTTTGTAGCCCTTTTGCACTTAAACTTTCTTTTAAAATCCCAAAAACCAAATCTTTTTGGGGCTGATTCATTTCTTCCAAACCGACACCCATCCTGGGCCAATTCTCTATGTTATGCCATCTTCGCCATTCAATTGATTCTATCGGAAAAGTGCATTTAGTTTTTTGTTCCGCAGTAAGAGACCCTAGAAATGCATTCACTGCATTTTTTATAGGTGCAGTGGAGAATCCTGTTTTTTTAATTGGAAACAGATTTGTAATGGGCTTCCCGTCTGTTGTGATCCAAACAAAAGGTTTTGCAAATACTGTTGTTTCTTCAGGTGAATCGGGTACAGGAAAAAGCATTTGTGAAAGTTTCACTTTGCCTTCCAAGTCGACAAAGCCCCAGTTATCAATCTTTTCCTGGATCTGGTTTTTCTCAAGAACAAACCACCGCCAAAAATCGTAGTTCCCCTGGGCTGCTTTATATAAATATGCGACGGTTTTACCCATCATGGTATCTGTGAAAGTGATGGTCTGATGAAAAAGCCCCTTTGCGTCAAGGGTTTTTGGAAAGACAGATACCTGCGGAACGGTTTTACCCTCAACATACGGCAGTAGGAACCATACAATTGCCACTGAGTCAGGATTTACGATTTCAGTTATTTTGAGTTTAAAAGTTACTTTATGGTCTGTGCTAACGTCGTTTTGTTGAGCGTTTGCAATATTTAAAAGCATAAAGCAGAGTAGGAAGAAGATTGTTTTGTTCATATATTTAAATGGATTCTATTTTTCATATTTACACTTTTCAGTTTTTCTCTAGAGATCGTATTGGGTGGCAGTTAGGCTTGCAAGTAACGGTTCGCAAATGTACTGTTATGGGCAGTTGTGTTCCAGGTAAACTATCTTTGAATTGAATTCTATCTTTGTCATCCTAAAGATGATCATTTACTTCTGTGTCTAACATCGCCATTATCTTAATTTAGGTAATATAGTATCATCTTGTTTTATTCATTATCCACCAATCTTCTCCTTCTGTCAATGATTCAATAACCTTGATAGCGATCTCTTTAAATCCTTCATTTTCAAAATCAAAAGGATTGTGTCCTATTCTGGTTCGAAGTCCACAATGATTGTGTTTTATAGTATCGGGAGGAAAATGCTGTCCGTCTAGAAGTGTCACGCCACCCTTCGGGGCAATTGCTATTTCGACATAGAATTGTGGCCCCCATTGACTGAACTGAAATGCTAGTATATCTATTTTTTCTTCTGTCTTTCTTCGGAAGTGAGGATATGTCCCTATGAATCCCATATGTCTCAAAACAGGGACAACTGTTGATTTTAGTTCTTTATCAATCTCTTTTCTCTTGTCTTTCCATTCCATTGTTTATGCAATATTGCCCAACTAGTCTATATCTGCAATACCCTTCCGCAAATTAGAAAATCCAAATCAAAGGGCATTGCATTCAATTACCTTATCCTCAAAAACAATAACGTAACCTTCGTTTTTATTACCCAAGGAAATCTTTATGAGACGATTCATAACAGTGCACCTTCTTCTTAATCCAGGAAGGAGCTTCTCTTCAAATTGGATCATATGCACAAGATTCATTCTGTCCCCTAGTTCATCCTATTGGTTCTCAATTCCATCCTGTACTTTTACATCAACTACCCAGACTGATGCGTTATCTCCATTACACTCGTTTCTTGCTATTCGCCCTATTCTTTGGAATATTTGTCCTGATACCCATTCATGTATCATCCCAAAAGAGCTCCGTCGTCCAGGTCCACGCCGATAAAAGCTCAGGTTACGGCGTCGCATATGGCGGACCAAATGCTACGCCCGATCTCATCGTCACAGCGCTGCATGTGGTATCTGGTAAAAAGACCATCATGGTCGTATGGCAGGGTAAAACAGCATACGCCCAAATCGAAAAGATCTACAAGCCTGCCGACCTTGCTTTATTAAAATTGAAATCGCCTTTGGGTGTTCCCCCGTTACAACTCTATTCGGGCGAACCACCCTGGGATAGCAATATCAACTTCTGGGAAGTCCCTGTCAATACAAAAACAGTAAGTGCGAAAACCACAGTCATCGAAGAACGGACAAGCCTGGCAAAGATCAGTCCGCGAATCGCGAATAATCCTGCAGGTCTTTCGAAATCACTCTGCATGGATGCCGGAACATATTACCCTGGCATCAACACAGAAGTGATCAATTTCAAAGAGCCAAATATCCGCAAAGCACATAGCGGTTCTCCGCTGACATATGGAGATAAGATTCTGGGCATGGTAGATGGTGGTGCAAAACTTACTGATGGAAAGGCATGCGTATGGGCAATTCCCGCCAGTGATTTTACAAAACTTTTTAACCAGGGGACCGCGGTAACGACACCCATGCAATCGTGTGACACGCCCACATCATCAAATAAATTTATGTATAGCGGCATGCGGTCCGATAACCCAATGCTTTCTCCGGAAGAGATCGCCCAGGCAGAAGATTTTGAAAATACACTTGACTTCGCCTCAATAAACGGAAGCCAGCTTGAACTGTATCATGAATATCGCATGGCTTTCGATGAAATTTATCAGACGTTGTGGGAAGATGAACAGGCTGATCTCGTCGATATTATTGATTCAGATGAAACGATCACACTCGATGACCTGCTCAATGAAACGGTTGATATCTATATCGAAGAATACACCGGCATATCCCTGGTGGTTCCCGCAGCATGCACGCTAACAGCTTCAACGGATGATTATGGTACGCTGATATCCACTACAAGCCCGGGAGGTCTGATCACGATGTCATTTTATATTTCAACCAATGCCACTATGGAAGAAGGGATTGCTGTCATGAGTGGATTTAAATCGTATCTCCAGGGACAGGGTGTGACATCCCAGCCTGCTGCGGATGACATTGATGATTTTGTGGAGGACGAGGAAAATCCCTATTATTCACAGTATATCGAACAGGCATTTGAAGATGACAACGGAATCGTCGTGGCAGAATTCTTTGCGGATTTGATGGTTAATGATGGAGATTTTCTGGCAGTAACAGTCAGCATCAATGACTGGAATCTTCTTGATGAAAATCCTGAAGAACGATTATTCCTCTACCTGATGGAGACATGTTCCCTGTTGTCTGATTTTTCGATCTACTAGGTCAGCGCACAATGCCAAAACTTTCCAGTTCTTTTTTTGAAAGCTGATATACTGGTTTTGATTTTAGTTCATGATAGATTGCCCATGGTGTTCTCCAGCGATATACATATCCATCATCAGCTGCCGTGAGGATATGATTGCCATCTTTTGTAAATATTCCCTGATTGATTTTGGCAGTATGTTTTCGATAATTTGTCAATAATTCGCCATGAAAATTCCACAGGTACGCAAGATGGTCAAAACTTGTAGTCAGAATATATTTGCCATCAGGCGACACATCAATTGATGATACATTCTCATGGTGGACAAGGCTGTCTTCTAACACACCATCCGGACACCAGATCTTTACCAGTTTGCCCCCGGTTATAATATAGTTGCCATCATCTGTAAACAAGGCAAATTTTGGTTTTTCAAAATGGCGTAATGAAGAAACTAATTTTCCTTCAGCAGACCATACGCGTACGATACTATCGGCGCAACTTGTTATCAGCTTTGACCCGTCTTTTGAAAAAGATACTGAATAGATTTTATCCGGATGCCTCAGCATGTGTAGGGAATCACCTGCTATATCCCAAATAGTGATGACATGATCCGATGAGATAGTCGCAAATGTTTTATCGTCATTTGCGAAACCTGACCAAGTAACATCCCCATTCATGCGATACGTATGCAATTGGACTCCAATCAAATCCCATGTTCGTGCAGTACTGTCGAGAGATGATGTCAATACTACATCACCCGAGTTTGAAAAGGATGCAGTCGTTACTTCATTTTCATGTTGGAGGATGACAATTCGTCCAGATTTCGGATCCCACAAACGAGCTGTACTGTCACGGGAAGTTGTGACAATACGTGATCCATCAGGAGAAAAGATCGCTGATGTCACTACGTCACCATGAAGATGACTATCGATCAACTGCCCTGCACCATTCCAGATCCTCGCAGAGGAATCAAATGACGTCGTGATGTATCTGTCACCTTCGGGAAAATAATCAATACTGTTAATAGCAGCATGCTGTTTTGGAAAGCGATGTAAAAAGGGATTTGAAAAATCCCAAAGTTTTGCACTGAAATCATTGGATGCAGTAAGAATACTTTTTCCGTCAGGCGAAAAGGTGGCGCTAACCTCATTTCCCCTGCATAGAAAACTATAAAGAGAATCGCCTTGTCCATTTCTGACGGTGATCAGGGAATTATTTTCATTGGGAACGACAGTCAGAAATTGCTTGCTGTCATTTGAAAACGTGGTGTGATAAATATTAGTGGTAATGGAATCCCTAATAATTTGTCCCTGGCCATTGTATATCGACAATACACCATCGTGCAAGGTTAATATTCGTTCCTGAGAAGGTGAGGGTATGACGATATTATTTTCTGATTGTAGTTTATTCAGATTGGAATAGAATTCATTGTTCGTGTTCCCGGAATAATTTGGAATAATCTTCATGCCATCCGTTGAAAATGAATCCAGGCTCGTCACCGTCTCTGCAATGGTGTCACGATCAGTAAGTGTGCCGTCACGTTCCCACAATGATACATGTGTTCGTGTCAGCGTTAGGATCTGTTGCCCATTAGGTGAAAATGTACCTTTTGTAACTTCAATCTCATGTGGAAGAGTGAGAAGTTCTTTTCCTTCTATTGTCCAAAGTTTTGCAAATCCATCTTCGGATGTTGTCAGCACCTCATTTCCATCCGGAGAGAAAACAGCACTGAATACTTTTTCTGAATGGGGAAAATTAGCCGCATAGAATGGTACCTCATCCTGTGAATGGAAAATATCACTGAGCGCAAGAAATACGAGTGGGGGTGATTTTTCTCCAAGTGTTGCATACGCATGATAGGCAATATCCAGGGCAATTGTATTATCCTTCTTTAATTCTTCTCGCGCTGTCAGAGCTAACTCGCCAGCACGTGAATACAGGTATCGCTGTGATGCCACATGCCATTGCCATCCGGCTAATACGGCGAAGATGGCTACAATGGAAATCAGGCCGGCACGGATAAAGCGATTGCGTGCACGATCTTTTTGTGCCTGTATTTTTTTTTCACGACTATGAGTGAGTAACGCATTTTCTTTTTCTGTGAGACTTCGCATAGCGGACATTCCGGATTCCACAGTCTCGAGATCTTTTTCATTTAACCATGATGCTTTGGTAGAATCAGTACCCTGATGGGACCGGGAATTCAGGATACGGGCAGCCTGCTGTCCCGGGCTGACTGAATTACTATATTGCCTGATCACCACCATTGCCAGAAGATTGTGACCCAGTTGTGTTCCTTCCAGTGGCGCACTTGTCAAAAGAAAAAGTTCTTTGCACTTTTCAATAAGGTTATTGACAAGCTCCTGTCGGTCACCATATATTTCTTTCCTTGTTACAGACTCCAGCAGATTGGATTTGCCAAGGGCGGATGTATGCAGATACAATACATCCAGCGCGAGACCGGAATCCACAACTTCATAATTCCATTCCTTAATCTTGGCAAGTTGCAACGTCAGAAATTTATCCATGACATCACCCGCCAGGATCATTTTCTGATAATTTCCCAGGGTGAATACCGGTGTCTGCACATTTTCTTTTATGGCCGAATCCCACAGCGCAGTAAGCACTACTTGCAGATATGGTGCAACAAGTGTATGATGTCCATCCATCAAATCATCAGAGAGTACAGACGGCAAATTATTTGCAGCATTGTCGTCAATCCGAAGCCGGTAATAATCTTTTGTAGCCGGAGATCGTGTGCAACCTGTAATTGATTCCTGAATACCTTCCCATGTGAGCGGAAGAAGAAAAATTTCCGAATATGGGAAACCGGCAGCATCGAGATAATAACAAAATGAATATCGATGTTCCCCATCTATATTCAACACCAATTTTCCTTTCGGTGGATTGGCTACATCAAAAACGTTCAACAGGAGGCCATGCAATAATTCCCAATCTTTTATGTCATGATGCAAGTCATCAAGAAGTAATACCAGGGGTCTTCCGGATTTTTCTTCTATTTCAATCCATTGCTCATAAAAGGAAAGACGTTCTTTCGTATGTTGCTCTTCAAGTTTTTCCAGTTCCTGTGAAAGAATTATTTTTGAAAAACCTGATGTGGATGCAATTGTAAACTGGAGTGCTGCAATTTTTTCTTCCAGTTGTGATTTATCTTTTGGTGGTAATGGTGCAAGACCCAGGTCCTGGCGAATTTGCTCCAAAGCGAAAGAAATTCCATCTACCGAACTATCTGAAGTGTAGGTTACTTCAGCGACAGTAAAAGAAGATTCCAACCTTGGGGCCAGACCTGCATGAAACAAAGATGATTTCCCAACTCCTTTTTTACCTGATACAATTATTAAAGGTTGTTCTCGGCTAAGTTGTGAGTGTATTTTTCTGATATCGGATCCACGACCGAAAAAGATGGCTGCTTCTTCACGGGTAAAACTTCGAAGACCGGGATATGGATTCAAGGGTAATTTCCTGTAATAGGATTTTGGAAGCTCAAGACCAAATAAAGGTTGATCTGCAGCTTCTGGTAAATTCCATGCTAATGAAATTTCGGATCCCTCTCCCTGATACAGTTTCCAGGGAAAAACATCTTCACCCGGACTGCCTAATATGGATTCAACAAATAAAGATTGTGTATTGGTGGTGTCCGTTTCTGTTTTAACCTGGTCAACGGCGTCAGTCCATGCGCGATTGATATTCATGCCGGCTGCCATGCCTTTATAAAAACGAGTTGACAGGTTGGTGGCAACTGTGTCATTGATCAATTGCGAAGTGCCAATGACCGCAGGTACTCCGGCAGTGACCAGATCTTCTGATTGTTTTTGAGAAGAACAGCCATTCAGGAAGACGAGCTTCAGGCTTTTTTGTTTGGCAAGGAATCCGACCAGGCCTTCGCTATGTGCAATAGCTTTGCCCCCTGCTGCTGATTCCAGAAGCAACGCATAACTTTCAGCGTGGCCTCCATAATGGAAAAGGGCGATGCGATCGCGATATTGACTGTTTTGGAAAATATCAAATATGCGATCGATGGTGGCATCGGGTTCAACGAGGACCTGGCAAAGACCGTTTTCTTCGGCTTTGGCCAGGGCATCACGGATTGCGTTTCGTTCGCGTGTGAGTCCCCTCAGGTATCCGGCACCAGCGTTTTCTTTATCATTGGCGAAGGCGAGGAGGATGACGGGCAGCATCTCGTAAAGTAAAAGATTTTCGCTCGATTCAGGGCTCTATTGTGTTTATCCGTCACAAAATCTTACAATTACCTATTCTCCTCAATCTCGAAACCGATTAACTTTCGATTACAACCCAAAGGCGGTTTTTAATTTTTCTGAAGCCAATGCTTGTGCTTCTTTAGCCTGAGGAACGACTGCTGCCATGCCGAAAAATTCATGCGTTACACCACTATAAAACTGATATTGCGTTTTTACGCCTGCTGATGTCAATTTATCACTCAGGAGTTTTCCTTCTGTCAGAAGTGGATCGATTTCAGCCGCAATGATAAGCGTTGGGGGAAGGCCTGAAAGATTTGCTTTGACAAGACTAATTCGTGGATCAGCTGCTTCGGCTGGAGAAGTAAATGCGTTTTTCACAAACCATTCCATCATCGGCTTATTTAATGGTTTAGCAGCTGCGTAGGTGATATAACTTTCGCTATTCGTGTCATTGTTGGCAATTGGATATACCAATACCTGATAAAGCGGCATTTGAATCTTTTTATCCCGTGCCATCATGCTGATGTTTGCGGCCAGGTTACCTCCTGCGCTTTCGCCCACTACTGCAATTTTAGTGGCATCACCATTGAATGAAGCAGCATTTTTAATAACCCACTGATATGCATCAAAACATACATTATGTGCAGCCGGGAATTTTTGTTCCGGTCCTTTTGGGTATTCTACGGAAACAACAATTGCGCCCGTCTGCTCACAAAGACCTTGTGAGCTTCCCCCATACACATCAATGTCTGCGATCACATACCCACCGCCGTGGTAATACACGATCACCGGAAATGGACCAGCACCTTGTTTGGGAGTGTATATGCGAATATTGGTTGTTCCCTTTGTTACAGGAATATCTTTATTGACAATTTCGCAACGTGCAGGAGGTGTGGGAATATTATATTCTGACATAACTGCTTTCACAGCATCAGTTGGTGTTGGTTGTTGACGGGCTTCAGCGGCAGTTAGAGTTTCTATTGGCTTGCCCCCAAGACTGACTAATTTCTCAATAACTACCTGCATTTCTGGCTTAATAGAAGGACCCCATTGAGGGGCGGGGCCCTGAGGAGTCAAAGTAGTTTTGTTGTCTTTAATTTGAATTGTATCAATCATAACTTTATCGGTGTTTTGGGTTTGATTATTATTACTGCAGGAGACAAATGTTGTTACGAGTATAAACAGTACTAATACTGAAATATGGACAAATCGGATTTGGGAAATAAGTGATGTATTAGTCATAAACTGTTGGGGCTGGGGTTAGAGAGGATTGGTAAATGTAAATGCCTTTGAGTGGTAATGCGTTGCACAATGTCATCTAAAGGTTATAGAATTCATCAAACACCCCTGAAACTTCCATCTATAAGAAAAGATGTAATTGAAAATTCGCTTTCTTATCGTTTTGTCGATGCAGTTAGCCTCGACGCAACTTTACATACTTAATTTGGCAGCTGGGTTATTGCCTTTGTTAAATCAACATTCTGATGACAGATATGACAGACAGATAAGAATACAAATTTTGATCAAAAGCTTCTTTGAAATGATCATTTTCATTCCGAAATGTAGGTAATTAATATCACCTCATAATATCCGTGTCAACGGGCACATAACCAAGATGCCTGCTCAACGAAAGTATCTGTCCTTTATGATGAAACTCATGTGTGATCACATGTGTAAATATTTTAAAGGGGATTGTTTTTATGGTAACATTATTTATTTCAAATTCAATAACGATGGGATCAGATTCGAAGAGAAGTAAAAACTGATCCATCAGGCTGTCGATGATGTCGAAAAGAAAGATGATGTCTTTCGTGGTTGCATATTGCTCATATTCCAGATAAGGCATTTTTTTCTGTAGCGATACATTTGCTATCCAGTGGATATAGGTGTTAGCATTGTGTACAAGTAAATTTCGGATACTGCCTCCTCTTCCAAAGTTGGTGTTTTGATTTACAAAATCATTTGGTGAAAGAGTAGCACAGTAATCAAGCAATACTTTTCTTGCATCACGAACCATGGCGTATTGTTCCAGAGTA
>JANPKZ010000349.1:0-3541 GCA_031426295.1 Saprospiraceae bacterium | reverse complement strand
CGGTGATGATATGTTTTTAATTGAAAAAATGAGAGCTGCACATCCGGAACAGATCCGGTTTCTGAAATCAACAGAGGCAGTAGCTACAACAGGGTCAAAAGCAACCTGGTCATCATTATTGCGGCAACGAATTCGCTGGGCTGAAAAGAATAAAGGTTTGAAGAGTAGCAAGATCCGGCTTATTTGGCGGTTTGTGGGGTTGTATTATGGTGTCATCGCGGTGTTGTTGTTGGTAGCAATTTTTACAACAGTTTCATTTTTTCCAATCATGATCATGTTGTTGGTGAAATGGATCGCAGATGGATTGGTTGTAAATTCCGCATCACGTTTTTTTAGGAAGAGATTTTCGATTGTGGAATTTGGGGTGTTGCAGTTTGTGTATGGGTATTATTTGATAAGATTGGGATTAGCGATGATCACGGGGAAAAAAGGGGATTGGTGATTTCGGTTACTACGCCCTTTCAGGGCTACCCTTGTAATTGACTACGTTCATAACACAGGGCTTCAC
Organism: Saprospiraceae bacterium; assembly: GCA_031426295.1. Taxonomy (GTDB): domain Bacteria; phylum Bacteroidota; class Bacteroidia; order Chitinophagales; family Saprospiraceae; genus Opimibacter. The sequence continues at coordinate 3,033 of JANPKZ010000349.1, read as the reverse complement.
CCTGTGCTGGTATGCTCCGGCCCTTCAGGCCTAATTATAAATAGATTCGGGCCTCCAGGCTCGCAGGGTCCTTCAGGCCTTAATAAAATTCATCCTTCACCTTTGCCTTCGCCTCAGCCTTCGCCTCAGCCTAAAAACCTATTTTTGCAGCCGTTTCAACAAAAACAAACAGATACATGAGTTTACTTGTCGTAGGGAGTGTGGCATTTGATGATATTGAGACCCCGTTTGGTCGCGCTGAAAAGATCGTGGGAGGCGCCGGCACCTATATCGGATGGGCAGCATCTTATTTTGTTGAAAATATCCGGATGGTGTCGATCGTAGGCGAAGATTTCCCGGTGAGCGAACTGGAAGCATTACAGGCACGTGGTGTAGATACATCTGGTATCAAGATCGTCGAAGGTGGTAAATCATTTTTCTGGGCAGGCAGATATCATCTTAATCTGAATGCGCGTGATACACTTGTAACAGATCTTAATGTATTGGCAGATTTTGATCCGGTGTTGCCACCACATTATCGTGACAGTGAATTTGTCATGCTCGGTAATCTTACACCTTCGATCCAATTGAGTGTGATCCGCCAGATGTCACCACGTCCAAAAATTATCGCCCTGGATACGATGAATTACTGGATGGACAGCGCCATGGATGAACTACTTGAGGTACTGGCTGAAATCGATTTATTGATCATCAATGAAGAGGAAGCGAGACAATTGTCAGGACAGTACTCCCTTATGAAAGCCAGCCAGATCATTCGCAAGATGGGACCCAAATATCTCGTCATCAAAAAAGGTGAGCATGGTGCACTGCTGTTTATGGACGATCAGCTCTTTTTCTCACCCGCATTGATTCTTACCGAGGTTCAGGATCCTACCGGTGCAGGAGATACATTTGCCGGTGGATTGATGGGGTACCTGGCAGGTCATGATGAACTCAATTTTGAGGTGCTTAAGCAGGCCATTATTTGCGGTTCAGCACTGGCGTCCTTCTGCGTCGAAAAATTTGGGACAGAGGCCATACGGAATATCAGCCCGGAAGCACTGGTCGAACGACTCGAACGGTTTTCGATGATGATGCAATTCCAGATACCGGGATTGCGGAGGGCTTTTCTCTAGAAAGAAGCCTGCGAATTGATCTGGTACACCCAGATTAACAGGATGATAAGCAGGAGGAAGAAGAGTACAAAACTCAGGAAACAACTTCCTTTACGACCGTAATTTTGGCTTTCCATGTTATCTTTTTACTAAATCGCGGCCAAGATAGCCAATATTCGATATTCACAAAACACAAAGGTAAAGGGGTACCAGACACAAGTCCGGTACCCCTTTTTCTTTGGCAAAACAGCTATTGGAAGCCGCTTAATTCTTCACTTCTTTTGAAAAATCAGGTGTCACACCCATATTTTCCCAGGTAAAAGAATAGATGTCTGTCTGAAGCTCGATCTGCTGGGCTGTCGATACGGAGCCGTGTCCTGCCTTGGTCTGGATCCGGATCAGAGCCGGAGCCGGACCTGCCTGGGCCTCCTGAAGCCTCGCTGCAAATTTGAATGAATGCGCAGGGACCACCCTGTCATCATGATCTGCCGTAGTGATCAATGTGGCCGGATACGATGTACTGTCTTTTAATGCGTGAACCGGACTATAGTTTTTAAGATATTCAAACATCTCTTTGGAGTCCTCTGCCGTGCCATAATCGGCCGACCATCCTGCACCAGCCGTAAACGTGTGGTATCTCAACATATCCATCACACCCACAGCAGGTAATGCGACTTTCATCAGGTCGGGTCGCTGCGCCATTGTGGCACCTACCAGCAAACCGCCATTTGAACCACCATAGATCGCGAGGTAATCAGATGAGGTGTATTTCTGGTTGATCAGGTATTCCGCTGCAGCTATAAAGTCATCAAATACATTTTGCTTCTTCATCTTGGTGCCTGCTTCATGCCATTTTTCACCATACTCTCCTCCACCCCGCAGGTTGGGCTGTGCGTAGATACCACCCTGCTCAAGCCATGCTACACGCATCGCACTAAATGACGGCGTAAGGCTTACATTAAATCCACCATACGCATAGAGCATCGTTGGATTTGTGCCATCCAGTTTCAATCCTTTTTTATGCACAATGAACATCGGTACTTTTGTACCATCCTTACTTGTGTAGAAAACCTGTTTCGTTTCATACTGATCAGGATCAAATTCTACTTTCGGTTGAATATGAAGTGTTGACTTGCCTGTTGCTATATCATAATGGTATACAGAAGATGGATTGGTAAAAGATGTAAAGGAATAATATAGGTCCTTGTCTTCTTTACGTGCACCAAAACCGGCAGCTGTTCCAATACCAGGTAATTCGATATCTCTTTCTAATTTTCCATTTACATCATACTGCTTTACTGCAGTCTTTGCATCTATGAGATATGAAGCAAATAATTTGCCACCACCTGAACCAGCACTTAGTACATTCTCGGTTTCAGGAATAACATCCTTCCAGTTTTCTTTTTCGGGTTTTGACAGATCAATGGCAAAAACCCTGTAGTTGGGTGCGTCGATATTGGTTGAAAATAAAAATCTAGAGCCCTGGTTGTCTACATAGTTGATCTCGGTGAAATAATCATCACTGATCTGAACCAATGGATTATTAGGTTTTGCCAGGTCTTTTACATACAGCTTGTTACCGCTTGTATTTTCCGCGGCTGAGATGATCAGGTATTTCTGATCTTCAGTGACACCGCCACCAATGTACCTGTTAGGTTGTGCAGGACCACCGAATACCAGTACATCCGTTGACTGTGGTGTATTCAGTTTATGATAATACAATTTATGGTGTTGTGTTTTACCGGACAGCTGGCTTCCATCTTTTGGATTGTCATAGCTGCTGTAATAAAAACCTTCATTGCCATACCATGACAGGCCGCTGAATTTGACATTCATAAGAGTGTCTTCAATTACGGTTTTTTTGATCGCATCCATCACGATAACTTTACGCCAGTCAGATCCGCCTTCTGTCACCTGGTGTGCAGAGAGTGTTCCATCC
>JANPKZ010000348.1:0-17874 GCA_031426295.1 Saprospiraceae bacterium | reverse complement strand
AACTTGTTCCTTACGCGTTGTCTCAGGGATTGTATAAATAAGGGAGCATGCGTGATTGTCTGAACAGAGATAAATTCCAGAGGTGAATGGCCTGGTTTTAAAGCCATCTGGGACACCGCCAGATGGTAGGTCATTTCAGCTTCTTCCAGAAATTTCTGCAGTAACGCGCTACTCCCTGGCTGATATTTCTCGAAAAGTTTGTTGATCCCTTCCTTCGAAGCAGGAACGGGCTCAAAATCTGTAGGGCTGAAGTAGATGCTGTAGGAAGGATCAAGGCGTCGGAGTTTATAATAGTCAGATGGAATACGTTGAAAGTCAGCAAAGAAATTTTCAAAAATATCAGGCATCCAGTACCAGGTAGGCCCGATGTCAAAAATGAACCCTTCGCTTCGCAATTGCCTGGCACGCCCTCCCGGCTGGTCATTTTTTTCCAGGATCGTAACATCCATACCAGATTGCGCCAGGTAGCAGGCAGCTGATAAGGAAGAAAATCCGGATCCGATAACGGTGGCGCGTAAGCTCATTTCAGTATTTGTCTAACAAATATAATAAACACTTAGACAGCAATCAAGTTTTTATTTTTTCAATTATTTCTGACAGGAGCGGAAAGATATGAATATTAGACCAGGAACTATGCTTTTTGTACCCACGGACCCTATTGCCTACCGCCCATAATTGGTCCTCCTTATACATGACATGAGATCGCATATCCTTGAAGAAATCAGTGAGTTCTTCTTCAGGAGGTGCAAAGGTGAGATATGATATAAATATCCGGAAGGGTTTGGCAGGTATCCCTTGTAAAGAATGCATATCTACCTGAGGACCCAGATAGATTGAATTATACCCATGAAGCTTAAGGACATAATGGACAAACATCAGCCCGAGCTCATGTAATTCATTTACTGGAAGGTAAAGTATAAACTGTTCTTTCTGGCTCGTAGAATTGGCCGGCAGGTTTTCAATCTGGAAAAAAAGTTTTTGGCGAAGGAGGCTTGAGATATAATGTTCATGGGCAACACTAATGCTATTTGTCTGCCATAAATTACCAATTTCTTCCAGGAAAGGGACCAACACTTCGAGGAAAAGATTATAGAAAGGCATCCTGCTGACAAGCTTTGTGTAGGTGTCTTCGAATCGATAGCTGTCAAAGTGAAGCATCGCCACTTTGAGCTCATTTATGGCATGTTGGTGGTCACCTGTTTTCGTCAGGGAAGAGTTTACTGTTGCCGACAGCTGTTGGGAAGACATGGAAGCCAGGTCAGAGATCTTATGCCCCGACCTGAGCAGTAGGGCAATATTTAACAGCTTTTTCAGGTCTTCATTTGTGTACCTGCGGATATTGCCACCTGTACGTTGAGGATCGAAAAGCTGGTACCGACGCTCCCAGATCCGGATCGAATGCGCACTCACCCCGGTTAATTCTACCAGGTCCTTAATCGAAAAGGACGTTTTTACTCCGTCTAACATTTATCAAAGATAATTAGACAAAATAAACCTGCAAATTTTATTCCGGATCTTTCATCGCCTGAAGTAAATCCTCCAGCAGGTAATCAGATTCCTCGAGTCCAACATAAAATCTGATGAAGTTCCAGGGGATATGTGGATCTGTTCTGCCAGGCAGATTGTAAAGGGCTGCAATAGGTAACATAAGAGCTTCATGGCCACCCCAGGACACTGCGATTTTCCATCGATTGATCTTTCTGATGATCTGGAGTAATGCATCAATATCGGGCAGGTTGAATTCAATCGTAAATAGCCCACCACAACCTGACATTTGTTTTTTTGCCAGTTCGTATTGTGGAAAGGATTCATCCATAGGGTAGAGGACCCGCTTAATTTTTGAATGGCCTTTTAATCCTTCAATGATCTTCAGGGTAGTATCCTGAATTTTTTCCATTCGGATTGGCAAGGTGCGAAGTCCACGTATCACCAGTGAAGCATCATGTGGGGAAAGAATCCCACCCAACGTCATGTATTCATCCACAAATATTTTGCTGATGATCTCATGACTGCTGCACACAATTCCTGCTACAACATCACTGTGGCCATTAATATATTTTGTAACGGAATGGATGACCATATCCACGCCCATCTTCGCTGGCTGCTGAAACAGCGGACTGCTGCAACTATTGTCAATTGCCGTAAGGATCCCATATTTTTTTGCAATCGTGACACATGCCGCTATGTCTTGCAATTCATATGTAAATGTATTCGGGCTTTCGAGAAAAAGAAGTTTGGTGGTTGGTCTGATCAGCTTTTCAATGGCATCGAGATCACTACCATCCACAAAATCATGAAGTACTCCAAAACGGGCCAGGTACCTTGTCAGCAATGCTGATGTCCAGCTATAAGGATGCCGCACACATATGACATGATCTCCCTGGCTTACGGTACTCATGATTGCAGCAGCAATGGCACTGCTTCCGCTCGAGAATACCAGGGCATCATCCGTACCTTCCAAGGCAGCCATTTTTTTTCGCAGGATCTCTACAGTGGGATTGTTTCCTCGTGTATATATGTGTGATTCTAATTCGTACTGAATCGCATGTCGAAAATCATCCACATCCGGAAAAACAAAATTACTTGTCTGTATGATGGGTGGCGATATCGCATTAAAATATTTTTCACGCTCTTCACCAAGATCATTGATGATATAACTTATGTGTTCGTCCATGGATGTGAGATAAGATCATGATTGATTTGTTCAAGAGATTGGCATCCTGAGAGTGCCATAGTAAGTTCAAAATCTGCTATCAGATTCTGGATATATTCTTCAACGCCTTTAGCTCCGTTAATGGCAAGACTATATGCATATGGGCGTCCGAGCAGAACACCAGTGGCTCCCATGGCAAGACATTTAAACATATCACTGCCGCTGCGAATACCACTATCCATCCATACATCCACTTTACCTTTCACAGCAGGCATTATGGACGCAAGCGCCTCAATGGTGGAAACAGAGCCCTCGATTTGACGACCACCATGATTTGAAATGATTACACCATCAACACCGCTTTCTACTGCTTTAATTGCATCATCAGTTCGCAATATTCCTTTTAGGTATACAGGGAGTTTTGTCCATTCGCGAATCCGTTGAATATCATCCCAATTCATACCTGGATTACTAAACACTGACGTGAATTTTCTTACAGTGCGTAAACCTTTTTTGGAAAACAAATTATTTACAAAACCTCCGGGGATCCGATTGTTGAGTTGAAGCAGTGATGAAATTAATTTTGGTGTCAAAGGTGGCTTGACTGTAGTTGTTTCTTCCGGATCTGGCAGGTTTTGAAAAACAGGATCTGAATAATATTGTGCGATCCCCTTTCCATGTAAAAAAGGAGAATAACCTAATCCCAGGTCTCTCTGTCTCCATCCCAGCATGGTCGTGTCAAGTGTTACGACAAGCGCCATGCAATCAATCGCTTCCGCTCTGCGAATAAAACTTCTGGATAGCTCCTGTGATTTGCTGTAATAAAGTTGGAATGCTCTTGGACTATCACCGAGTTGTTTTGCAATGTCTTCCATGGGATGAGATGCCTGGTTGCTGATGACCATAGGCACCCCACATGTTGCAGCAGCTCGTGCCACTGCGAGGTCTGCTATTGGATGAGCAAGTTCAAGTACACCAATGGGCGCCAATAAAAAAGGTGCAGGAAGCGTATGCTCCCTCCACTCTAGTTGCATACGGACTTCCTGCACACCACCCAGCATATGCGGATGGATTTTGACGAGGTCCAGAGATTGCCTGTTGTGGTCAATAGTGCACTCGCTCCCGGCACCACCAGCCAGATAGGCAAAGGCCTCCTTACTCAAAAAAGATTTGGCCCTGTCCTCCAGCATCTGAAAGGACATCGGTATCGCCGGCAGTCTGCCGGCTAATCCATTCAGATAGATCTCTCGTTGTCGTTGCAGGCTTCGCATGAAGCTTCCAAAGTAGAAAGAAAACAAGAGAAAGGTCAGGACCAAACACATTCACGGGATCATCAAATTTTGACGACACCAGACAACAAAAGCGGGTGAGCTTGCAAGATTTATTGAAATACAAAAGCGATCCTCCGGATAAGACAAAAATATGTATTCATGCATCTGTGAATCAGATGCCTTGCAATCGAAATGGAAAAGGTAAAGGGGAATCGAAGGAACGACCCTCGAATGTAGAAAATAGTCCCGGATAGTTTCCTTAAAAACGAAAATAAGTTCTCAACTCGTTACCATTAAAATTTTCCGGATCGCGGAAATGGGACGTTCTGGCATGGTAATTGTTGATCATATGTTATACATATTAACATTTACCCTTATGTCTAAAAAATTGGTTTTCATAACTGTAAACCTGAAATCAGGCGTTATCAGGATTCCAAGGATCGTCACGCACCCCGTCCGATAAGACATTAAACAAATTAATTATATATGAACAAGATTTTCAGGTTGTTATCTATTGTAGTCATCGCACTCAGCATGGGTGCCTGTGGCAAAGGCGGGGACCAGAATAACCCGAATAATAGGGAATTTGAACTCTACATCGATTTCTGGAATACCCAGGGCGATAATCCCCAGATTACGTTTGACGCTGTTAATACGTCACCGGAAGTCAAGATTGATTTTACAAAGACATTTGCCGGTATCACAGTACCGCCAAAATTTACAAATGTGATCATCGACAATGTGCGCATCATTGATGATAATAATGTCAATTACGAGATCAATGGCATCACTGCATATGAGTGGCGCGACGATATCGACGACTGGAAAGAAGACGTAGAATTTACGATGAACTATACACAGGTTCAGGATCTCCTGATCGTGATGGTATTAGATGCCAGCGCATCATTGGGTAGTGATTTTGAAAAAGTAAAGATCTACGCCAATAATTTTATCATCAAGGTGTTAACTGAAATACCAACTGCACGTATCGGTATCGTTGACTTCTCTGATGAGATCCACAGCTTTCCACCCACGAATAATAAAGTAGCACTTCAAAACTATATCGCCAGCCTCGAACAAGGCCCATTCACATCATTGTATGAGGCGGTCAATATTGGAATTGACTACCTGCAAAATGGTGATGCTGAAGGAAAAACATTGCTTGTATTCACCGATGGAACAGACAATAACTCTGATCCTGAATACACACCAGAATATTTACTGGATAAACTTACTAATACTCCATCCGGTGTGAGCATTAACAGCTTCACGATCGGTCTGGAAGGAAATGGTGGCGTCGATAAACCAGTCCTTGAAGAGCTTGCTTCCAGCAGTGGCACCGCAGCTTTCCCGGAGAATATCGATGAACTCGGTGCTGTATTCGAAAAATTCAGCAGCTCGATTGCCAATGTATACAACCTCACGTATGTGCGTAACCAGCAGGTGATCCCGGCTACAGACAAAGCAAGACTTCGCTTTGTGATACAGGGCACCGCTAAGAACGAATAGGAGAGGTTCTTAAAAAGAGGGTAATAGATTTTCATAGTTAGAGCCAGGGTATAGGAGCCCGGCTCTTTTTTTTTGTGAGAGGGCGAGAGAAGTGAGAGAGTGAGAATTTTTCTTTGCGAGCTCTGCGGCTCTGCGTGATGAAAAAGGGGGAGAAAAAGTAGATACCATCCTGCAACTTATGAGAACAAACTCACCAAAAGTGACGTTACCCTAAAACACCCGGCACGAGGACATCCGGATGATCTTGAATATGAACCCTTTACAACATCACCATATTCCTCACCTCTTTCCTTCTTTTTTACTCGTGGCATTCGTATCATTTACAGGATTCTCTTTCAACCTATGTTCTCAAACCAGCAGGGTGTCTGCAAGAGAATCCCGGAAGGCACGGATTGACTCTGTTTTTACACATGCTGAAAAAAATCAATTGAATACTGCAGGCACATTGCGGTATGAATATTTTTTTCGTGAAGAGCGTAAAGAATTTATTGAAGACTTCGCTGAAAGTCTCGTCAAAGATTCATTTGAGATCATCGGGTTGACCCAAAAGGATGAGGAATGGCAATTGCGCGTCATGCGCAATGAAAAACAATCGCGTGCCTCTATGGAAAAACAGGAGCGAAAATTCAGATGGTTAAAATTCAAGTATCTCATAGATCATTACGATGGGTTTACCATTTGGCCGGCAGACCTGGTTCCTGACAAAATACCGCAGGAAGAATTTCTAGGCTATGCTAATGCGCTTGACGATCATGAGTTGTTTTGGGTAGCGGATAGATTGCTGTATTTGAAATCATATCCAAAAGCAATTGTTGCCTGGCAGGAGGCTCTTGAACGAAAGGTATATCCTGATACCACGAATTACAAATTTGGATCTACCCTGATCGCGACTGAGGATTATGTCAATGGAATTGAATTATGGGAAGCAGCAGTTAAGATCAATCCAAAATACCTTGAAGTGTTTATGGATCTCGGTAAGATCTATTATGAAAATTCACACTGGAAAAAAGCTTTGTTGAATTATCAAAAAGCCGATTCTCTCAAGCCCAATGACGCACAGATACTGTATCATGTCGCAGAGACATTATTCCAGATGGGTAGATATAATGAGTCTTACACCTATGCTAAGCGTTCTGTCAAACTAGACCGTGACAACGATTTTGCACGAAGTCTCCTGCGTATGCATAATTTGCCATCGGTAAGAAAAGCCCGGAAAGCGAATCCTTCTACCTGATTTTAGATTTTGGATTTTAGAATTTTGATTTTGTGCACCCCTTAGGTTTCTGCATCGTACTTAATAGGATTTTGTTTTCCAACAACCTCAAACACAATTTTTTGAGAACAGATTACCTTTCAAACTGACAGGGTTCCGAATATAATTTTTACCAAATCCCTTTTTTAACGAATTCAAAATGGATTGAACAAGCTCACCACAAGCACCGATTACAATTTTTACTGAATACAAATTTTACTGAATGGATTCGAAAAACTCATCACAAGTACCGATTACATTTTTACCGAATACAAATTTTACTGAATACCGAATTTCCCTTGCTCCTTTGCTCCCTTCTTCCTTTCCTCCTTTTACCAACCCCGATAACTCGGAGGCTCAATATTCTTCATCCGTAGATATACGACCAATTGCCCGCGGTGATGTGTGACATGATCTGTGAGCAAAAGCAATATTCTTCGTCTTGTCATTTTGCCTGCAAAAAAATCCACCGTCTCATTGAGATCACTTTCAGTTAATGAGGCAACCGTCTTATTGGCATATAAAAATGATTGTTCAAGTACAGTCATGATCTCACGTTTAGAATTACCGGTTTTCAGTGGATCGATGGTCGTTTTTGCACCCTGCAGATATGAAGAGCAAAGCCAAACAATATTACCTGCAATGTGCTTTAGCTGTTCGCCATACACCATTTCTACTTTTGTAGGGGTATATCCATAATAATCTTCCGGCATCACCTGGGCAAACTCCAGGGTGTATTCCATAGCGTTTTTCCATTTCAGTTTATAATCTTCGAGGAACGGAGACTGCGCTGCAACAGTAGTTGTTAGCAGGGATATGATCAAAAAGCTGAGGCAGTATTTTAGTGTTTTCATGGGTGCGCTGGATTATTTCGCTCAAGATGCCATTAAGTTTTAATTTAAAATATAGCTTTAACAAAAGGATAACGGTACCAACACATGAAAACATTTCAACGACGATCATTCTTAGGCACATTGACTGTTGCAGGTGCAGCCACTTTTTTGCCCAACCTCAGCCTGGCACAACCAGATGGTTCGTGGATTAAAAAATATCAAATTCAAAATACATCGTCAGACCTGGTAACTGATGAAACCTTCTGGTACCGCATAAAAACAATGTATTCCGCATCACCCGGGTTGCTGAACCTGAATAATGGTGGTGTGAGCCCACAGCCATTGATCGTGCAGGAAGCGCATGAGCGCTACACACGCATGTCCAATGAAGCGCCTTCATACTACATGTGGCGCATTCTCGACCAGGGCCGCGAACCATTACGCCAACGACTGGCTGATCTTGCAGGCGCATCACCAGAAGAAATATCCATCTGCCGCAATTCCAGCGAAGCTTTAGAGACCATCATCTTTGGTCTCAGGTTGCAGCGGGGTGATGAAGTTGTATTATCCAGGCTTGATTATCCGAATATGATCCACGCCTGGAAGCAACGTGAACATCGTGACGGGATCATTTTAAAATGGGTCGATCTCGATCTGCCACGAATGACGAACGATGAAATTGTAGATGCTTTTAATGTTCAGATCACTAAAGGTGTCAAGGTGGTTCACATCACACATGTGATCAACTGGAATGGTCATATCCTTCCGGCGCGCCGAATTGCTGACCTGGCGCACGCAAAATCTGCCCAGGTGCTGATTGATGGAGCACATTCTTTCGCGCACATCCAGTTTGCCATCTCTGATTTAGGAGCTGATTATTTTGGCACAAGCCTTCATAAATGGCTGTGTGCACCTTTTGGCACTGGTATGCTCTATGTAAAAAAGGAGTTTATTCCAAAATTATATCCTCTCCTGGCCCACAGTGAGCCCGAAGCTGATGACATACGCAAGTTTGAATCGTTGGGCACAAGATCTTTTGCAATTGAACAAGCTATTGGACAGGCAATAGATTTTCATTTATCAATCGGTCCCCAACTAAAACAGGACCGGTTGCAGTTTCTCAAGCAATACTGGACCAGCGCCATAAAGAATAATCCAAGGATCAAACTTGAAACGGATACGGATCCTTCACGAAGTTGCGCCCTGTGTGTTGTAAATGTTGAAGGCAAAACACCAGCGCAACTAGGTGAAGCACTCCATAACACGTATAAAATTCATACAACCGCAATTGACTTCCATAATGTGCAGGGTGTCAGGGTTACCCCGCATGTTTATACGGTAAAATCAGACCTCGATCGATTAATTACAGCTTTAACAGCCCTGGCAGATACTTAGGACATGTGAATGAGCCGTTAAAGGCCTCATGAAGTGTTTATACCTTTGTATCATCGTGACCAGAACAAGCCATGAAACGACGACAGGCAACTGTAGTTTTTAATGACATATCGGGCTATACTTCGTTGATGCAAAAAAACGAAGAGCACGCTGTGTTGCTACGCCAACGCCACAAGGAAGTTGTCGACAGGCTGACCCATGACCATCATGGCACGATCATCCAATATTATGGTGATGGCACGCTCAGCATATTTGACAACTCAAATGATGCTGTGCATTGCGCCCTGAGTATGCAGCTGGAATTTAATGTTCCTCCACAGATCCCCTTGCGTATTGGCATCAATGCAGGTGATATCCTGTTGGGTCCTGATGGCATCTATGGTGATACCGTAAATATCGCGAGCCGCATTGAGCGGATTTGTGTGCCTGGTTCCATCCTCATCTCGGCAAGGGTTTTTGAAGAGGTAAAGAATAATCCTGCTATCCGCACTAAAGACCTGGGGCAGTTTGAACTGAAGAACGTGCGAACACCCATCAATCTTCATGCAATCGTACATGAAGGGCTTCGACTTCCGGAAGCGCAGGATCTTGCAGGCAAAATTGGGTTTAAGGAAAAGTCCGTCATGGTGCTTCCTTTCTTCAACCTGAGTAATGATCCGGAAAATGATTTTTTCAGTGATGGTATTACCGAACAGATCATCTATGCATTATCCGAGTTGGAAGGACTTCGTGTTACCAGCCGTACTTCAAGTTTTACATTCAAGGACAAACAAGTCAACCTGCGACAACTCCACCAGGATATGGGGATTGATCATGTATTGGAAGGAAGTGTTCGCCGGCATGGAAAAAAAGTTCGGATCAATGCACAGCTCATCAATGCTGCCGATGATTTTCACCTGTGGAGCGAAACGTATACGAGGGAAGATGAAGATGTTTTTAAGCTTCAGGATGAAATAGCATCGATGATTGCAAATAAGCTGAAGGCGAGTTTTCAACAATCTTATGAAAAACGTATTGCCATTCCGGACGAAGAGCCAAATGTGCAATCCGACGTGTATGAATTTTACCACAAGGGACGATATGAGTGGAAACAAATGAATGCCGGGTACATAGATCGCGCGATTCATTTTTATAAAAAATCAATTGAGGTAGATCCTGATTTTTATTTAGCATGGCCGGCACTGGCTAAAGCTTATGCGTATAAAGGGTATTGCAATCAGACCATTCCATCAGAAGCTGCAAAAGCATGCCATGAAGCACTGATTAACGCACAGCGACTTGATTCTAATCATGTACGAACACAAACTGCGTGGGCATTATATCATCTCTTCTTCACCTGGGATGGGTCAGCCGCTTGTGAACACCTGGAATTAGCCGGCAGTAAATCTGATCAGGAAAATTTTATTTTGAATAATTCCGTGTTACATGCCACAGGCATTCAATATATGGTCAAGAATAATGCAGAACGCGCTGTTTCTGTCCTGCGGAAAGCATTCAAGCTAGATCCATTAAACCTGGCTATACAAATGGAGCTTGCCCGTGCCTATCAGTATTCCCGAAACTTTCCAAAGGCGCTTGATACATTAAATCATATCCTTGATATGCGCCCTGATTACCTTCCGGCGTATGAAGCGAAAGGCTGGAATTTATTCCTCAGTGGTAAGCAACGCGAAGGCATTGAAGCCTTTCAGCACTATCAGCATCAGTCTGCATTACCAGTTGCAGGTTTAGCGGGCCTGGCATACGCATATGCGCGAACATCCCGATCGAAGGAAGCGAATGAAATGAAAGAATTGATGATGTCTGTTGCACAAGACATGCCTACTCATTTGATTCACGTTGATCTCGCGTTAGCTCATCTCGGTGCTCAGGAATATTCGGCGATGTTTGAGCAGCTCCATCTTGCTATAAAAGCGCGTATTCCTTCAATGATCTATCTCGATGCAGATCCCGTGTGGGACGAGGTGCGAAGATTTAATGAATACAGAACGTTGCGGGATGAAATTGTATCCGTTGCTCAGAGCTCTCCCTTGTAGGTACAAATCGTACCATACATCAGGTCATTGGGTTTGCTTTTTCGTATCATATCAAACCAGGTTTTAAAATAATTACTGATCTGGGTACGTCTGGCAGGATCTATTGGATTACTTGAGGAGAAGATTGTTTCCAGAATCGGCTGTTCAAATTCTGCAAAGGTTTTCAGCATCACCCCTGACTTGTCACCATAATATTCACCCGTATAGATGCGGTCAAATGGATGTTTCATGGTTTTTGGCAGTGTCTCCCGCCGATATGTTGCTCCTACAATATTAGAGTAATCAAAATCGTAAGGGATCACTACATATCTGCCCAGATCAGGTTCGAAAAACAACTTTGCATTTCTTGAGGCAGTTACGCTCCAGTCGCGATTGCCGATTAGAAAATTGAAAGCAGCTGCCATGCTGTAACTATCAAAACAAACTGAGTCCTGCTGGAGATTGTAAAGTTTTCGCTCCTCCATTCCCAGTCTTGAAGAGATTACTTTATCAGGTTCAATAAGAAATCCAACCGTTTGAATAATTTTATCAGGGTTGTTAGCATCGGTATATGTTACATCAGCCCAGATCGTTCGATATGACACTGGGGTAATATTTTGATATACCTGGTACAGGAGAAATTCTTCCTGCAGATTATTTTCACCTTCTTTTCCGTCAATACAGTGAGTCACGAGTTTCATTTCGTCTACATTCGCCAGGCCTAATTCGCGTAAAGTTGATTTTTTGAAATTCAGCATGAGAGGCGGCATGGTGCACTTCATGCGCCGGAATTTGCCCCTCAGATTCAGGTTTAACGAGGCTGATGATATCAGTTGACCGCTTGTAGTTGAGATGCTGATGATAGCTTCTACGTCGTTATTATTGGTCTTGTAGAGAGAGTCAAATGGATAGGTGAGTGAGATTTCAATTTTCTGAAGATGCGCCAGTGAGTCGAAAAGTGACACCTTTGGACGATCCTGGCTATGCCCGGTGACAAGAAAGAAAACCAATAAACTGAATAAACAAACGCGCATAGCCTGGTCTTAACTCTCCCAATGTCGTTTTAATTCCATCGGAGTCCGTAAAAATATTGTTAACAAGTTGATTTCCAAAATTAGATTTGTACGATGGTAATAAGCCTCTTCTTCACCTGGTTGCTATTGTTGACCCCGAAACCGGTGTCTCAGGTTGAGGTAGTCAAGCCACAGAATATCATTTTGGTGATTGGAGATGGTATGGGTCTGGCCGCCATTTCTATAGCGGAATATCTCCATAAACCACCGTCGCCTCTCCAAAAAATGGAAGTCATCGGACTCCAAAAGACACACTCTGATAATAATCTTGAAACGGATAGCGGCGCAGCAGCCACTGCCATCAGCGCAGGTGTTAAGACCTTCAACGCAGCTATTGGGGTTGGTCCGGACAGCATGCCCGTCGCAACTATTATGGAGCTGGCACACGCCGCAGGGTATAAGACAGGGTTTGTGGTGACGTCATCAGTTGTTCACGCAACACCAGCCGCTTTTTATTCACATACGGGATCGAGGGGATCATATGAAGAAATTGCAAAACAACTTGCATATGCTGACATTGATGTATTTGTAGGTGGGGGTGAAAAATATTTCTACAATCGGAACATTGATGAAAAAAATCTGATCCAGGTCTTAAAGGAAGATAATTATGAAGTTATTCAACATTTAGATCCGCCCGGCAGATTTAAACTTGATAAAATACCAGTCAATAAAAAGATAGCATGCTTCACCGCGTTTGAAGATCCTTCGCGTGCTACTATGGGACGTGCATATTTGTCAAACATGGTACTTGAGGCAAAAAAAGCTCTTGAAGCCAGATCTGATAAAGGGTACTTCCTGATGATCGAAGCATCACAGATCGATTGGGCTGCACATGCCAATGATCAGGAATGGCTCGTACTCGAGCTTCAGGATGCATTTGATATGCTGGATGTTCTTCAGGCTGATATCACTCCCGAAGAAAATACCCTGCTTATAGTAACCGCAGATCATGAAACCGGATACATCAGCGTGAAAGGAAAACGAATGCCAAGGTTAGAATTCAATTCGAAAGTGCATTCATCACAAATGGTCCCCGTATTTGCTAATGGACCTGGCGCCGAAGAATTTTTAGGCATCTATGAAAACACAGCCATCTTCGACAAGATGAAATATTTATTAGGATTGTAAATATTTGAAGTACAAAGTTCAAAATTCGAAGTACAAACAGGTTTTGGCATTAGGCAATAAAACATCATAAATCTATATTCGTGCTGAGCTGTAGCAGATGGATGAATTTAGCAGGCGGTGCACTGAGCGTTTGTCGAAGTGTCGAAGCATGATCCTTATTCAATATTTTTCCTTCGCCTTCGCCTTAGCCTTTTTCCTACGAAGTAATCAACGCTCTCGCGCTTTCATTCAATGGCTCATCCACCAATTCCGAAATAATACTTCTCAGCGCTTCATTAATGCTGTCCATGTATTGCGACATGCGGTAATATGTAATTACTGAAGCCAGTTTCATTTCTCCTCGTTCCAGTTCACGCATCAGCTCCCGTTCATAATCAAGATAATCCAGGTGTTTGTCGGCAAGATCAAACGCCATGCCTTTCCAGCCACCCTTGGCGATGGTATGGGTTTGAATAAGCTCAATACATCTGCGCAACATCATACTGGCATCATTGATACGATGCAGCAAGATCGAACGTTGTGTAGGTCCAAACCAAATACGCTGTTGTCTTTTATCCCCAATCAGTTGATAGATCTTTTCATATTTCGTGCGGATCGTATCGATCAGGAGACTGATGTGTAGGAGACTTTTGATTTGTTTTGATGTGAGCAATGAGCTCCTGTCTTCAATCAACCCGGTCAAATAATTATTAATTGCCTTTTGGTTTTCAATCAGGGTCGTGAGATAAGATTGTGCAAGTCGCGTCTGTTCCTGGAATTCTGCTTCCGTAGTATAGTTTGTGATATGATTCAGGATGACGTTCAGGTTTTTGACGCGTTGACATTGTTGCAGGATTTCCTGGCGAGCAATAGGAAGGGCAAGATCTGCTGTGTTACTTCCAGTATCAATAAAATATACTCGTTGTTCTTCACCTTCTTTGACCTTGACAGTTCGTGAAGCGATTTTCACGAGTTCTGGCATCAACAGAAAGAATATCAAGCCATTGACCAGGTTGAAGAAGGTGTAAAATATTGCCAGTCCTACAGGCATGGCGCTTGGATTGGTGTAAGGATTTCCTGCGCCGAGCCATTCCTGCATCATCCAGCTGATAAATGGAAGGATCAATGGCAAAGCAGGTAACATCCATAATACTCCAATCAGGTTGAATAACACGTGTACCCGTGCTGCTTTTTTCGAACGAGCATTCCCAACCCACGATGCTATTTCTGTAGTAATAGTTGTTCCAATATTTTCACCCAACACCATGGCAGCGGCAATATCGTATGGCAGTAACCCATTTAAGCACATGGTCAGGGTAAGGGCCATCGCAGCACTGGATGATTGGATGAGGGCTGTAAATGCGATGCCTAGAATAATGAACAGGAGAATGGAGATCAACCCATGTTCACCCAATTGACCGAGGAAGTTCATGATTACTTCATGCTTCTGCAGATCGGGAACCACACTTTTTAAAAACTGAATCGAGATCAGCAATAAAGAAAATCCGATCGCTGTTTCAGCCCAATGGCGATAACGTCCATTTTTGACAAAAAGAAACGGCATCGCAATCGCTATAATCGGAAGGCATAGGGTAAACAAATTCAGCTCAAAACCAAAAAATGTGACGATCCATATGGTCACAATAGTCCCCACATTCGCCCCAATAATGATTCCCGCTGCCGCAGATATTGAAATAATCCCGGCATTGACAAAGCTGACGGTCATGACGGTAGCAGCAGAAGAGGATTGAATGGCGGCCGTTGTAAAAAAACCAGTGAGGAAAGCGGAGAAACGATTGTGTGTCACACGTTGCAGTGCATCCCGCAATTGTATGCTGGCAACCCGTTGCACTGCCTCACTCATCACTTTCAGGCCATAGATGAACAAGGCTAATGCCCCCAGGATCTGTAATATGCCATACCACCCGAATTCAACCATGCGCCTAAATTATCTCATTTATCAGTAGTCAGGAGAAATAGCCAATGAAAACAGCCTTTTTGATTTAACGTAAAGAAATTCAGAGAATTAACTATTCAAAAACTTCAAATTTCAACATTCCTTGTTCTTTATTCAGCATTCCCACTACCTTTATATCCCGTAGCAGCATCCACTATCCATGGTCAAATACATCTTCGTTACGGGCGGCGTCACGTCTTCATTAGGTAAAGGTATTATTGCAGCATCACTTGGTAAACTTCTGGAATCCAGAGGCTTGTCTGTGACGATTCAAAAATTCGACCCTTATATCAACGTAGATCCCGGCACACTCAATCCCTATGAACACGGTGAATGTTATGTCACCGACGACGGCGCAGAAACTGACCTCGATTTAGGCCATTACGAACGGTTTCTCGGCCATCCCACCACCCAGGATAACAATGTAACAACCGGGAGGATCTATCAGACTGTAATCAATAAAGAACGTGCTGGTGATTATCTCGGTAAGACTGTGCAGGTAGTGCCCCATATCACTGATGAGATCAAACGCAGGATCCGTGCACTGGGTAAAACTGGCGAATTTGATATCGTGATCTCTGAAATCGGCGGAACGGTTGGTGACATCGAGTCATTGCCATACCTGGAAGCTATCCGACAGATCCGTCTTGAGTTAGGCAGTGGAAACGCAATCACTATCCACCTTACCCTCATACCTTACCTGAGTGCTGCTGGTGAATTGAAAACAAAACCTACTCAGCACAGCGTAAAAGAACTTCTTCAAACAGGAAATCAACCAGATATACTTGTTTGTCGTACAGAACGTCCCCTGACCGATGATCTCAGGCGTAAAATTTCGTTGTTCTGTAATGTTGACCGGCATTCAGTTATTGAAGCTATTGATGCAGAGACCATTTATGATGTGCCCTTATTGATGCGCGAGGAAAATCTGGATAAGATCGTCCTGAGCAAGCTGAATATGGATATTACGACTGAACCTAACCTGACTGCATGGAAGGGGTTTTTGAAAAAATTAAAAGAACCTAAGAATACAATTCGTATCGGTCTGGTTGGTAAGTATAATAAGCTTCCCGATGCGTACAAAAGTATCAATGAATCATTCGTACATGCAGGTGCTGCCAATGAATGTAAAGTTGAAGTTGAGCCCATCCATGCGGAAGCGCTTGAAGTAACTGATGGATTTGATGAAGTACTTGGTCACCTCGATGGTATCCTTGTAGCACCTGGTTTTGGTGAGCGTGGTATCGAAGGAAAAATAAACGCGATCCGGTATCTGCGTGAAAATGGAATCCCATTTTTTGGTATCTGCCTGGGTCTCCAATGTGCTGTTGTAGAATTTGCAAGGAATGTATTAGGCCTTGAAGATGCATATAGCACAGAAATGAAATCTGATGCAGCCCATCCGGTTATTGACCTGATGCCTGATCAGAAAAATATCAGAATGAAAGGAGGTACCATGCGCTTAGGTGCGTATGCATGTGAGGTGAAAGAAGGTTCTATTGCAAATAAGGCGTATCAATCCACACTCATTTACGAACGTCACCGCCACAGGTATGAATTAAACAATGAATACCTAAAGGATTTTGAATCGCATGGCCTGATGGCCTCCGGTGTCAATCCCGACAGCAAACTTGTAGAGATCATGGAACTGAAAGGACATCCATTTTTTCTTGGCACGCAATACCATCCTGAATTGAAGAGCACTGTAGAAAAACCTCATCCACTGTTTGTAGCTTTCGTCAAAGCTTGTCTTGAATTCAACAAGAGCAAAGGCAAAGGTCATTTTTCAAATGAACCTGCTTCCAAAATACCGGCCTCTAAGGAGTTCAACTAAGTACGAAGTACGAGTGACGAAGTACGAATATTTGTGGTGACATTAATTAGCGTCAATTAGCGCAATTAGTGGCTATTTTTTAGTCTTTCAATGCAATGCTGCTCTCAAAGGCAAACTCAGCATGATCTCTGCTTCCTTCTCCACCCACCACTTCAGCCTGTCATACACTTTGTCTTCCGGAAAATAGAGCAGCGCCATCTTCACATAAATATGTCCATGCTTTGCTTCTGTGGTCCACAACATCTTGTAGAATTTTTTCAGTGCTTCATCTTCAATGTGATCAGCCACAAGTTTAAATCGTTCCGCACCGCGGGTTTCAAATACCGAAGCAATCAATAACCTGTCAAGAAAGCGTTCTTCAAGACCATCATGCTGATGTTTCATGATGTTTTTGATGTATAGATCTTCATGGATGGAATGGGAGAGCTGAATGCCTTTTGATTCCATGATCTTGTACACAAGCTGGAAATGTTCCATTTCTTCGAGCGCTGTCTCGATGAGTTCAGGAATGATCTCAACACGATTGGGATATTTAGCAACGAGGCTCATAGCTGTAGCTGATGCCTTTCGTTCGCAATCTGCATGATCCTGCAGGAAGGAAGGGAAATCATTCAATACGGCTTCGATCCAGCCCTTCGGACTGGGGGCGCCAATGTCAAGATTAAGTTTCAATAATTATGTTCAGCTTGTCAACTATAGACAATAAACAGGATAATGATAAGTAACACAGTAATTACACCCAGGGTAATAAAAAACTTACGTTCCTGTCTACGATCCTTGGATTGCCGCTGGAGCCGGGTTTTTGAAACAGTCATATGGTATCAGTCATTTACGGATGTGTAAGATACAATGAGGATCATCGGATATGCAAGAGAAAAATATAAATCTTCCGGGATAGCATTGGTTACATTTGTGATCAATGGAACCAGGCATGGTCTTATATGAGATGAAGGTATACGACCATATATTGGCGGT
>JANPKZ010000347.1:0-23818 GCA_031426295.1 Saprospiraceae bacterium | reverse complement strand
TGCAGGTAAAAGATTCCGAGGAAAAGGATGTGTACAGGATTGCAGGAAAAATGATTTCTGATGACAACCATTTTGATTTGAGTTTACTGCAGGATGGCCTGGTGCTCAACAAACAGTCCTGGAATGTCGCGCCAGACAATGCCATCCATTTCGGCTCAGAAGGCCTCATGGTGACCAATTTTAAAATATCCAATGCTGAACAATCCATGCTGGTCAATAGCAATCCTCAGCAAAATGATGCACCCATGGATTTGAAATTTGAAGATTTTAAAATTGCAACACTCACCAGAATGATCACGAAAGATTCATTATTGGCAGACGGCATCATCAATGGTGTAGCCAATGTGCGCAACCTGAAAACAAATCCTGTTTTTACAGCCGATCTTAATATTCAGGATTTTAGTTTTCATGGAGATACTGTAGGGAATATCGCTATGAGAGTGAATAATGAAACAGAGAATACCTATGCTGCAGAGGTTAATATCACCGGTTACGGAAATGATGTAAAGATGAAGGGTTCTTACTTCGTTTCAGGAGAAACAAGTTTATATGACCTGAAGGTGGCCATAGTAAACCTGAACGTAAAAAGTATCGAAGGATTTACGGGTGGAGAGATAGATAATGGAACCGGTGCCCTTACAGGAGATCTATCTATTAAAGGAACTCTGGCAGCACCTGAGATCAGAGGTGATATCCGATTTAATGATGTGGGTTTTACAGTATCACGATTCAATTCATACTATCGCGTCCGGGATGAAAGTCTAAAATTTACATCGGAGGGAATCGATCTTAATGATTTTACCCTGATCGACTCGACTGGAAATGAAGCTGTCATCGGTGGAAATATTTATACAAAAGATTACAGGGATTACCGTTTTGAGCTGGATGTGAGATCGGATAATTTCCAGGTCATGAATTCTACACGTGAGAATAACAAATTATACTATGGCCAATTATACGTAGATGCACAATTAAAAATTCATGGAGGGATTTCAACTCCGGTGGTTGATGGTTCCATACGAGTCAATGATAAAACAAAATTGACTATTGTGATTCCCCAAACAGATCCGGGACTTATTGAGCGCGAAGGGATTGTGGAGTTTGTAGATATGGATACATTTAAAATGACCGGGCCAACGCTATTACAGGATTCATTGATCCAATCGGAGTTGACCGGGATGGATGTAGCCGTGGACATTTCGATTGTCAAGGAAGCTGAACTGAATCTGATCATCGATGAAGCGAATGGTGATTACCTCAATGTCAGAGGTCAGGCCGATCTCGCTGGCGGAATTGATCCAAGTGGAAAAATGACATTGACCGGTATTTATGAACTGGAGGAGGGTGCCTATCGATTCTCCTTTAATCAGGTTAAAAGAGAATTTAAGATCGCCAAAGGAAGTACCATATCCTGGACGGGTGATCCACTATTGGCCGATGTGAATGTGACCGCAATTTATACAGCTAATACGGCACCGTTGAGTCTCGTTCAAAATCAATTGGCGGATGCAGAACAAAACGTTGTCAATACGTATAAGCAAAAACTTCCTTTCGAGGTGAAACTGGATATGAAGGGAAAATTACTTCAGCCGGAAGTGACCTTTGATATTGATCTGCCAACCAAAAATTATGGCGTTTCTACAGAAGTGATCACTACTGTTCAATCGCGCCTTGTACAACTCAGAACGGAACCATCGGAACTCAACAAACAGGTGTTCGCTGTTCTGTTGCTGAATCGGTTTATATCTGATGACCCGTTTGTGAATGAAGCACGCGGAGGGGGCATTTCTTCACTTGCCAGACAGAGTGCAAGTAAACTCCTTTCAGAACAATTAAACAATCTGGTCGGTGGTATCATTGCCGGATTTGAGTTGAGCTTTGATATTAATTCCATTGAAGATTATACAACAGGCGAATTACAAAACAGGACTGATCTCACAGTTGGACTTACTAAACAACTACTGGATGACAGATTAAAAGTCAGTGTTGGAAGCAATTTTGAACTGGAGGGATCCCAGGAATCAGATCGAAAAGCAACCAATATTGCCGGAGATGTCTCAGCCGAATATCAGCTTTCCAAAGATGGTCGTTACCTGGTACGCGCCTATCGGAGGGATGAATACATCATTGTGCAGGGGCAGGTGGTGGAGACCGGGATCGGATTTGTATTCACTGCGGATTACGATAAGCTGAAAGATGTTTTCGCAAAGAAAACCGAAGAAGAAAAATTTATCAAAAAAGCACAGCGGCAAGATGAAAAAGATGATAAAGAAGTAAAAGAAGAATGAAGAATCCTGCTGCCCAACCTATAGTTGATTTTTCAAGTCAATTGAAGTCCTTGCTTTATCTGGTGACTGCAGGAATAATCCTCTTGTCGTTTGGCTCATGTAGTGTTACCAAAAAGTTACCTCCAAACGAAAAATTATATATCGGAGCTAAGGTCAGGATTGAGGATGATAGCATCAGGACGAAACAGAAAAAGGCATTAGTAAACGAGCTGGAAGGTATCGTACGGCCAAAGCCTAATAAAGATATTTTAGGTATACCGTTTAAGCTGATGTTTTATAATCTCATTGATACAACATACAAAAAAAAGGGGCTTAAACATTTTATTAAATACAAACTGGGCGAACCTCCGGTCCTGTTTAGCCAGGTCAGTACAGAAGCCAACAATAAGATCATCGATAACCGGTTGGAAAACAGAGGGTTTTTTAAAACGCGGACTTCAGCAGAAGTGATAGAAAAGAATCGAAAAGTAAAAGTTATTTATACAGCCGTACCCGGCCCGCAGTATTTTATCCGGAAAGTAGAATTTCTTATTGACAGTACGGATGAGTTGGGAGATGCGATATTGGATACAAAGACAGAAACGTTTCTAAAGTCTGAAGATCCCTATGACCTCGATGTCATTAAAGCGGAACGCGAACGTATTGATTTGCGTCTTAAGGAAAATGGGTTTTATTATTTTTCGTCAGATGATATCCTGGTCATGATTGATAGTAGTGTGGGTGGTCATCAAGTCGATTTGTTTGTCAGGATCAAGCCCTCTATACCGGCTAAAGCAAAACGGATCTATCGAATTGCAGGGACCTATATCTTTCCAAACTATAGTATTTCAGATACGCTGGACATTCTGAATGCGGAGAAATATGAGGAGTTTTATATTGATGATCCGGAACATAGATGGAAAGCACTCACGTTCTCCCGCTATATGTATTTCCAGCCCGGGGATATTTATAACCGGACCGATCATAATATAGCCCTGAGAAATATGGCGAGTCTGGGGCCATTTAAATTTGTGAAAAATAAATTTATCGAGGCGGGTGATTCAGCACGACTCAATGTATTTTATTTCCTGACGCCATATCCAAAAAAATCAATACGGGTTGAGATCTCTGGTAAAAAAACTGATGCGGATTTTACCGGAACTGAATTGACAGTCAACTGGCGAAACCGGAGTATATTCAGAGGAGCTGAATTGCTGACGCTTTCGGGATATACGGGTGCTGATATTCAGTCTGGCGGAAATGAAGTACTTAATAATAGAAGTTATTTTAAAATTGGTGGCCAGGCTACACTAAGTGTTCCACGCTTTATTACACCTTTTAAGATCGCGAGCATCGGGCCGTTCGTACCAAAGACCAGATTTACATTGGGGTATGATTTCCTGCAGAGAAAAAACTCGTATACGCTGAATTCATTCAAAACCATCGCGGGGTATAGCTGGAAAGAAAATGTCCGGAAAAGTCATGAACTTAATCTCCTTGATGTCAATTATGTAAGTCCGGCAAAAGTAACTGACACCTATCGGGAATTAGCAGAGACCGATGCTACTCTTAGAAAAGCAATTGAAAGGCAGTTTACCATTGGGGTTACGTATCGGTATACCTATACCAATACTGCGCTATTAAACAAAATCCATACGTTCTATAATTTGAGCGGACTGGACCTTTCAGGTAATATCATAGGACTGGTATCAGGTGCCAATGCCAGGGAAGGTAATGTCAAGAACATATTCGGCACGCCTTTCTCGCAGTACGTAAAATTGGAAAATGATTTTAGGTATTATCTGAAGATGGGTGAAAATGCAAAATTAGCTAACCGTGTTTTTGCTGGCGTGGGATATGCGTACGGCAATAGTGTCAATCTTCCATTTCTCAAACAATTTTTTATTGGAGGTAGTAACAGCGTTCGCGCATTCAGAACTCGAACTGTAGGACCCGGTACATATTACGCACCTGATGATCCAAACACTGTTTCAGGTTTCACTGCCGATCAATCAGGCGATATCAAACTGGAATTTAATACAGAGTACCGTACTAAAATTGTAGGGTTCCTTCATGGAGCTGTATTTGTAGATGCGGGTAATATCTGGTTATTAAATGATGATCTGGATCCGGATGCCCGCAAAGAAGGATCCTTATTTTCAAAAACCTTCCTCAATGAATTATTGATAGGCACCGGTGCCGGCTTACGTTTAGACCTGTCCTTTGTGATCCTTCGTTTTGATCTTGCGTTCCCTCTACGCAAGCCATGGTTACCGGAAGGCGAGCGATGGGTCCTTGATGATATAAAATTCGGTAGTCCCGGATGGCGTCGCGAAAATCTTGTGTTTCATGTAGCGATAGGATATCCGTTTTAGGCGGAGGCTAAGGCTAAGGCGGAGGATAAGGCGGAGGATAAGGCAAGTAATGTTACATGCTGATGAAATTTATCTGATGTTATAGTTTCAACTTAAGACAAGTTAAACGTAAACCTGCCTACGTTTGAATATAACGTTAAGCGTAGGCTTAGCCTACGTTTGTGTGTTCAAAGTTAAGCGTAGGCTTAGCCTACGTTTGTGTGTTAGCCAAACTCCGTTTGGCGAAAGAGTTTTCTTCAGGGACCGCTTAGTAGCGCAGCAACACTAAGCGACGGCAACCCTTGAACATCGTAATTTCCCTCCTCCCAATCCCAATACCCACCGATCTCTCAGCAATTTTCAGCTCCGTTACAAACTGTAATAACGCACCAAGTTTGATTCAACAGACCCTGCAGGAGATTTTACTTTTAAAATCTTAGTCTCCTAATGCGCGCCTGAACATATATGACTGACTCTAGTGGCCTGTATCAACCTTCATTGGAACACGACGCCTGCGGCATCGGTTTCATAGCGAGCATTACGGGTAACGCATCTCACCAGCACATTACAGATGCCCTCACCATACTCGAAAATATGGAGCACCGCGGTGCATCCGGCTGCGAAAACAATTCAGGTGACGGCGCAGGCATCCTGATCCAGATGCCACATCAATTTTTCGCCGAACAATCTAAAAAACTGGGATTCAATTTACCGCCTTTCGGCAGATATGGCGTCGGTGTCATTTTTTTTCCGAAAGACAAAAAGCTCAGAGAAGAATGCCGCTTTATCCTTAATGATGCCATAGAAATCTTGGGCATGAATGTCCTTGGCTATCGAATCGTACCTGTAGATACAACGAATATCGGTGAAACAGCTTTGAGTGTAGAGCCCGTTATCGAGCAGATCTTTATTTCTCCACCAGCCTGTATCAGTGATCCTGATGATTTCGAACGAAAATTATTTGTCCTTCGCAATTACGCCACTCACACTATTCAAAAAACCATCAGGAAAGATGATGTGAGTTTTTATATCTCATCGCTTTCACACCGGATCATTATCTATAAAGGTCAGTTGACCAGTCTTCAACTAAGAACATATTATCCCGACTTATCTGATCCTGCTATGGTCAGTGCGTTCGGGTTAGTGCACTCCCGGTTTGCCACTAACACATTTCCATCATGGAAACTTGCACAGCCATTACGATATATCGCACACAATGGTGAGATCAATACACTCCAGGGAAATCTCAATTGGTTAAAGACAAGTGAACAGGTTTTTCATTCGCCATATTTCAGTACGGATGACATGAAATTATTATTGCCGGTCATTCAGAATGGTCAGTCAGATTCTGCGTGTCTTGATAACATGATCGAATTGCTTACACTGTGTGGCCGCAGTCTGCCTCACGTCATGATGATGTTGATACCCGAAGCGTGGGACGGACATGAAAGTATGGATCCGGCAAAGAAAGCCTTTTATGAATTTCATGCTTCAATCATGGAACCCTGGGATGGTCCGGCAGCTGTATGTTTTACGGATGGAAAAATGATCGGTGCCACACTTGACCGGAATGGCCTCAGACCCGGACGATATTGTATCACAACAGATGATCGTATTATCCTCGCATCTGAGACGGGCGTGCTTCCTATAGATCAGAAACTCATTAAAGAAAAAGGCCGGTTGCAGCCCGGTAAAATGTTTGTTGTAGATCTTCAGGCTGGCCGGTTGATTCGTGATGAAGAAGTAAAACAGATGGTGGCAAGTCAACAGCCATATACAGATTGGCTTAACCAATACAAGATCCGGTTGGAAGATCTCGATGATCCAAGAGTGGTCTTCACACATCTTTCTGATACATCCATATTGAAATATCAAAAAGCATTTGGTTATAACGCAGAAGATGTTGATACCATCCTGCGCCCCATGGCGCTGGATGGAAAAGAACCTGTAGGATCGATGGGTGCTGATACGCCCCTGGCAGTCTTAAGTCATCAACCACAACATCTGTCATCATATTTCAAACAATTATTTGCACAGGTGACGAATCCGCCGATCGATCCATTGCGTGAAAGACTGGTCATGAGCCTGACAACGTTTGTAGGCAACATCGGTAATCTCCTTATCGAACGACCGGAAGATTGTCACACCCTTGCATTAAAACATCCAATACTCACCAGTACCGAACTGGAGAAACTGAGAAGTGTAGATACAGGCATGTTTCAATCCAAAACATTGCCGGCATATTTCAGGGCAGACGGTAAGGCAGGTTCATTGCAAAAAGCACTGGGGCAATTATGTCAATACGCAGAGGATGCAGCGCGTGATGGATTTGCAGTGATCATCTTAAGCGATCGCGCTTTGGATTCGGGTCATGCAGCGATCCCTTCGTTATTGGCAACAGCAGCAGTGCATCATCATTTGATCCGGAAAGGGTTGCGGGGACAGGTTGGGCTTGTCATCGAAGCAGGTGATGTATGGGAAGTACATCACTTTGCTTGCCTGGTAGGTTTTGGCGCCACAGCAATCAATCCGTATCTCGCATTAGCTTCCATACGCAACCGGAAAGCAAATGGCACACTCCAGACACACCTTGAATGGAGCGATCTTCGGCTAAACTACATTAATGCAGTTTGTGATGGATTACTCAAGGTGTTTTCCAAAATGGGTATTTCCACATTTCAATCCTATCAGGGTGCACAGATATTTGAAATACTTGGACTCAATAAAGAAGTGGTGAATCAATATTTCACAGGAGCGATCAGCCGCATTGAAGGAATGTCTCTTGATGATATTGCAAAAGAAGCATTGGCCAAACATGAAAATGCATTTAGCAATAACACCATTCCTGATCCACAACTACCAGCCGGCGGAAACTACCAATGGAATCGCCAGGGTGAATTTCATCTGTTCAATCCGCAAACGATCCATTTATTGCAGTATTCCACGCGGATGAATGATTACTCCATCTTTAAAAAATATTCCCGGCTTGTTAATGATCAAAGTGGAAAGGCTGCGACGTTGCGCAGCTTATTTGAGTTTAAAAAAGACAGGCCATCTGTTTCTATTGATGATGTAGAGCCTGCTGAAAATATTTATAAACGATTTGCCACAGGTGCGATGAGCTTTGGTTCCATTTCGTGGGAAGCACATACGACACTGGCGAGAGCCATGAACCGTCTTGGTGGTAAAAGTAATACAGGTGAAGGTGGTGAAGATGAGAGCAGATATGCCACACTTCCTGATGGTGATTCCATCAGGTCAGCGATCAAGCAGGTAGCTTCTGCACGTTTTGGTGTCACAAGTTTATATCTGACTGAAGCTGATGAATTACAAATTAAAATGGCACAGGGTGCTAAACCCGGTGAAGGTGGACAATTGCCAGGCCATAAAGTAGATGAGTGGATTGGCAGAGTGCGTCATGCAACTCCAGGTGTAGGATTAATTTCACCGCCTCCTCATCATGACATCTATTCGATTGAAGATCTTGCCCAATTAATATTTGATTTAAAGAATGCCAACAGGCATGCACGTATCAATGTCAAACTGGTAAGTGAAGCAGGTGTCGGAACGATTGCGGCAGGAGTTGTAAAAGCAAAGGCAGATGTTGTATTGATATCAGGCCATGATGGCGGTACAGGTGCATCACCATTGGGTTCGATCCGTCATACAGGATTGCCATGGGAACTGGGTTTGGCGGAAACTCATCAGACATTGATGCAGAATAAATTGCGGAGCCGCGTAGTGCTTCAGACGGATGGGCAATTAAAAACAGGAAGGGATATTGCAATTGCCACATTGCTTGGCGCAGAAGAGTGGGGTGTTGCAACAGCGGCATTGGTCGTGGAAGGATGTATCATGATGCGCAAATGTCATCTCAATACATGTCCTGTTGGAGTTGCCACTCAAGATCCTGAATTACGAAAACGGTTTACAGGTGACGTGGATCATGTGGTTACTTTTTTCAAATTTCTTACTGAAGAATTTCGTGAGATCATGGCAGAGCTTGGTTTCAAAACCGTTAATGAAATGGTGGGTCAGGTCGAAATGCTACAGGTTCGTGATCAATTGTCGCATTGGAAAAGTAGTAATCTCGATCTGTCACCCATATTGTATAAAGATCCCAATACCGGTCTCACAGGATTATTCAATTCAGAAGATCAGGATCATGGATTGAAAGATATTCTCGATTGGAATTTGCTTGAGATCGCCAGGCCTGCCATTGACAGACAGGAAAAAGTATATGGTAGCTTCAAGATTTTAAATACAGACAGGACTACAGGAACTTTATTATCACATGAAGTAACAAAAAAGTATAGGGCTGCAGGATTGCCTGAAGACACTATTCATTACAAATTTACAGGTACTGCAGGTCAAAGCTTTGGTGCATTTACGACATCAGGTATTACACTGGAGTTGGAAGGGGATGCCAATGATTGTTTTGGTAAAGGGGTAAGTGGCGCGAAATTAATTGTGTATCCGCCTGCTGATGCCGGCTTTATTCCTGAAGAAAGCAGCATCATAGGTAATGTTGCTTTATATGGTGCTACATCCGGTGAAGTATTTATTCACGGCCAGGCCGGCGAACGATTTGCTGTCAGGAATTCAGGAGCGAACGTTGTCGTTGAAGGTGTAGGTGATCATGGATGTGAATATATGACAGGCGGAAAAGTGATCATTCTTGGCAATACAGGTAGAAATTTTGCAGCGGGTATGAGTGGCGGATTGGCGTATGTATTTGATGTGCAGAAGGACTTTTTTCGCACTTGTAATACAGAAATGATCGAACTGGATTCACTGGGCCATGATGACATACTATTCATAAAAGTTATGCTTGAAAAACACATTCACTGGACAAATAGTACTGTTGCAAAGTTTATCATAAGTGATTTTGAAAACCAATTACAACATTTTGTAAAAGTATTTCCGAAAGAATACAAGAGGATCCTGGAGACGAAGAAGCAGAAAGTGGTTGCAAAAATTTAATTACAGACAAAGAGGCAGATGTTATGGGCAAACCCACAGGATTTTTAGAATACACGAGAGAGCTTCCTGCGAAGCGACCTGTGCATTTGCGGGTGAAGGACTACAAAGAGTTTGTTGAATTTTATTCTGCCGAAAAACTGCATCAACAATCGGGGCGGTGCATGAACTGTGGGGTTCCCTTTTGTCATCAGGGCTGCCCACTCGGAAACCGTATTCCTGAATTTAATGATGCAGTCTATCGGAAGAATTGGAAAGAAGCATATGAATTGCTCTCTTCCACCAATAATTTTCCGGAATTCACAGGAAGAGTTTGTCCTGCCCCTTGTGAATCCGCTTGTGTTTTAGGAATCAATCAGCCAGCTGTTGCTATTGAGGAAATTGAAAAGCATGTAATTGAAATTGCATTTGCCAATGGGTTTGTTCAGCCTCTTATTCCAAATAAGAGAAGTGGAAAACGAATTGCAATTGTCGGGAGCGGTCCCGCAGGTATGGCCGCTGCAGCACAACTAAACCATGCGGGCCACTCTGTAACTGTATTTGAAAAAGATGATGCACCCGGAGGATTGCTACGGTATGGGATCCCTGATTTCAAGCTTGAGAAATGGATTGTCGATCGACGTGTCAAAATTTTAGAAGCGGAAGGTATTGTATTTAGATGTAATGTTCATGTTGGAACTGATATCACAGCGGATGCATTGATGAATTCCTACGATGCTATTATTCTTTCAGGAGGTTCTTCTGTTCCTCGGGATCTTGCGATTCCAGGTAGAGAAATAACGGGTGTTCATTTTGCGATGGATTTTTTAACACAACAAAATGAACGGGTCTCCGGCAGGGAAATAATGGAAGAATCCATTCATGCGGGTGAAAAGAATGTGGTTGTTATTGGTGGTGGTGACACAGGAAGTGATTGTGTAGGCACATCCAATCGCCAGGGGGCAAGGTCTGTAACTCAATTTGAATTGTTGCCGGTTCCCCCGGGCAACAGGACGATCCATATGCCATGGCCATCATATCCCATGCTCTTAAAGACATCATCATCGCATGAAGAAGGTGCCACACGACAATGGGCGGTAGCAACAAAAGAATTTATGCATGATGAAAGTGGAAATCTTAAAGGTGTAAAAGTAGTCGATCTCGATTGGCAGATCACAGAACATGGAAGGCCAGCACACTTTGTCGAGATCCCTGGAAGTGAAAAAGAAATTCCGTGTGAGTTGGCACTGCTTGCAATGGGTTTTGTCCATCCACAGCAAGATGGTCTGCTGAATCAATTGCAGATTTCATTCGATGAGAGAGGAAATGTTTTGGCATCTGAAGAGCAGTATCAAACTAACATTTCAAAAATCTTTACTGCCGGGGATATGCGACGGGGACAGTCGCTGGTCGTGTGGGCCATCAACGAAGGCCGTGAATGCGCTCAGAGAGTGCATGAATATCTTTCGTCTACTCATCGCTCCAATATTAAGAGTATTCATTAAACTATACACTTTAATACAACCTGTCATGATCAAGAATCTAAGTCTCATCAGAACAGCACCGTTTGCCATCTTTATGGTCGTTGCAATAGCAGCAATATTTATACCTGCCTTACCAAACTTTGATGCAGGACAATATAATAGTGCAGATATAGCCTGGATCACTGTTGCGACGGCATTGGTATTCCTGATGACACCGGGCCTGGCATTTTTTTATGGAGGTATGGTGCATCGCAAAAATGTTATCTCGACCATGATTAAAAGTGTGGTTGCAGCGGGTGTAGTGAGTGTGCTTTGGGTGACAATAGGCTATAGTCTTTGTTTTGGTGAGACGATAGGAGGATTTATTGGGAATCCGTTCACGCATCTCTTTTTGAATGGAGTTGCTTCCGTTGGACCTGCATTACAGGGAGGACCCACATTAACGATTCCATTATTGTTGTTCGCTTTATTTCAATTGATGTTTGCCATCATCACGCCCGGACTTGTGGTGGGAGCTGTAGCAGAACGAATAAAATTTACATCCTACATTCTGTTTATCGTATTGTTTAGTTTGCTTGTTTATGCTCCATTAGCGCATTGGACGTGGCATCCACTGGGCTTTCTTGCGCAGATGGGTGTATTGGATTTTGCTGGTGGTACTGTTGTACATATTTCGGCTGGATGCGCTGCATTAGCAGGTGTGCTTGTGTTGAAGCAACGTAAGTCGCATCTGGAACAAAAAGAAATTCCACCTGCTAATATTCCGTATGTCCTGATTGGAACGGGATTACTTTGGTTTGGTTGGTTTGGTTTTAATGCTGGTTCTGCGCTGGCTGCGAATGCATTATCTGTATCAGCATTTGCCACCACCAATACGGCTGCTGCGGCAGCAGGTTTGTCCTGGATGTTTTTTGATGTAGTAAAAGGAAAGAAACCATCAGTACTTGGTTTTTGCATGGGTGCATTAGTAGGACTTGTAGCGATTACGCCTGGTGCCGGTTTTGTGGCGATTCCACAAAGTATTTTTATTGGCGCAGTCGCTGCGATCATTTCTAATATGGCCGTGTATTACAAATCGAAATCAACATTAGATGATACACTTGATGTATTTCCGTGTCACGGCATCGGCGGTATGGTGGGATTATTACTCACCGGCGTTTTCGCCACCAAAGTGATCAATCCTGCAGGTAATGACGGATTGTTATATGGAAATCCCGATTTCTTTTTTACCCAGGTAAAAGCACTTTTCATCGTTGTGACGTACAGCTTTGTTGTATCATATGCGATCTTCAAATTCATCAACTTCATTCTTCCGATCCGCGTTACATCTGAGGAGGAAGAAGTAGGCCTTGATGCTTCCCAGCATGATGAAAAATATATGCAGGGTACGCTTTTAGTCCAGACTAATGGTAAGCTGGAAGAAACAAGTATCGGAAATTAAGGCTGAAGAAAAGGCAGAGGCAGAGGCTAAGGCTAAGGAAGGGTTATTTATTTCATTCAGAAAATTCAAGGTTAAGCTTCAAAGTTAAGCTTCAACGTTTAGCGTAGGCTTTGCCTACGTTTGTGTGTTGGCCAAACTCTGTTTGGCGTAAGAGAAGCCTTCTGTTAATTTCCACAACAAAAATTCTAAATATTTAATACATCCTTAATACAAGGATATCAGTATTAACGCCACATTTATAACATCCTTCGACATTTTATTTTTTCACCTAAAATTAATTGTCATGAAAACCACCCTGCTATTAGTTGCTTCGATGATGCTGCTGTCCACCGCCACCAATGCCCAGATGGTGAGCAATATTCCCCTCAAAAATCTTGACGCAGAATACATCAAGTTACATTCGGGGTATCGCTCCGGAAAGAAAATGGTGGTACACCTCGACTTCGGCCAGGTGAATGAAGTATTTAATCAAAAAGATAGGCTCCTGACCAACGACGAGGGCGAAGCATTGGAATTCAATTCGATGATCCACGCACTGAATTACCTGAGTCAGCAAGGGTACGACCTTTTCAATATCTACAGCGCTGGTACAGATGGCAATATGGAGCCATTTTACATAATGAAAAGGAAAGAGCAGAAAGTCAATTAACGAAATTGACGTATGACATGTAAGTCGTAAATTAGTGGCTTTGGAATTTAAAAAACAATAGCCCATCGATCTTCGTCGCACAAATTCCTCAAATCCGGATTTTATCAGCCTGGTTCAACAACTGGATGCCGATCTTGCTATCCGCGATGGTGATGATCACCCCTTCTATGCGCAGTTCAATAAGTTAGATGCCATCAAGTACGTCATTGTTGCATATGAAAATGAGAAGGCAGTCGCATGCGGAGCCATCAAACAATTCGATCCATCATCAATGGAAATTAAGCGCATGTTCACATTGCCCGAAGCAAGAGGTATAGGCATCGCCAGTCTTATTCTCGCAGCATTGGAAAGCTGGGCAGCAGAATTGGATTTTTCAAAATGTATTTTGGAGACTGGCTTCAAACAACCTGAGGCAATTGCGCTTTATGAGAAGAACGGATACTCACGAATTGAGAATTATGGGCAGTATGCCGGTGTTGAGAACAGTCTCTGCTTCGAAAAGAAGCTGAAGAATAATGAATATCGAACATGCTTCGACCTTCTCAACGTAACCTAGGGCTACAGCTCAGCAACCGAAATGTTGATTTTTGAAGTTTTCGTTTTCAACAATGCTCCCACAATACCTAAGACATTATTTACCGAATACAACTTACATTTTACCACTTTTACCACTTACTATTTTTACCACTTACCACTTACCACTTTTACCACTTACCACTTTACCACTTACCACTTTTACCATTTACCTCGTACCAATGAAGCAACAACTTTCGATATTTCTTGTCATCACACTCTGTTCCTGCAGTAATAAGCTAATTCCCACGACTACCGATTATGATGATAACATCCATCAACAACTTTGGTCAGCTGACTGGAGTCCTGATGGAAAATTAATTGCTGTAGGTGGTGTTGATAGCCTGGTGCGGATATATCATGCAGGAAATTTGAAGTTGTATAAATCATTTCCCATCAATAGCTGGATTCATGTTGTCAAATGGCATCCGGATAATAAAATCCTTGCGATAGCAACACTGGATAAATATGTCCTTCTCCTGGATCCGGAAACCGGTTCTATTGTCAGGCTTCAGAATGAAGGCGGTTCACGCGCTATGGACTGGAATTTTAATGGTTCTTTATTGGCCGTGGGAGATCTCGAAGGAGAAATTATTATATGGAACAAAGATGGAGATCTTGTTAAAACGATTCAGCATTCGTACACGCATGACCAATACGGCACTGGATTTTTAAGTCTTGACTGGCACCCGAAGGAAAATAGATTTATGGCGACGAATTTTCAAATGAATTTATTTGATTCAACTGGAACATTATTGAAGACTATAGAGCATACAAACCCTGCCGCTATCATACTGTGTACTGCATGGCATCCCTCAGGTGAGTTTTTTGCCATCGGAGATTACGGCCACAATTGGGAGGGAGAAAATGTGCCCAGCCTGATTCATTTCTGGACTCCAGAAGGACAACTACTGAATACCATCAAAGGAAGCAATGGTGAATACAGGAATATGGTCTGGAACAAGGATGGAACTCAACTTGCCACAGCCAGTGATGTACTGCGCATCTGGTCATCTGATGGAAGTTTATTACACCAAAGCAAACCGGATGGTATAAATTATTTGTGGGGTATAGACTGGTCTGATATTGATAAGCGCATCGTAACTTCGAGCCGGTTTAAGACAGTCACCTTGTGGAATTGGGACGCACGTGTATTAAAATCAATATAACATCCAGGGAACTGATACTATCAAAGTATTATAAATGACTATTGCTGCATGATTGAAATTGTACAAGCCTTCAAATAGATGATAAACAACACTGTGATTTGTTTTTTATTCTGTAGTGTAATTTTAGATATTGCCTGACGACTTATATGATGCAAACGCGATCAGATCCTGAATTTTTACGGCTGGTGAAAGAGAATCAGGGACTGATTCATAAAGTTTGTCTCATGTATGAACGGAATGAAGAAAGTAGAAAAGATTTATTCCAGGAAATTGTACTCCAGTTATGGCGTTCTTACTCGTCATATAAGGGGGATGCAAAAATAAGCACCTGGATGTATCGTATAGCTTTAAACACAGCTATATCTTCATTCCGCAAAGCCAAAAGGTCACCCGTATCGCTGGAAATGGATGATCATGTATTTCAGATTCCGGAAGATCCCGAAGCTGTATTGCGGAAGGAACAATTTCAAATGCTGCTAGGCGCCATCAATCATCTGAATGAAATTGAAAAAGCAATCATGATGTTGTATCTGGATGAGGTTCCATATGAGGAAATAGCGGAAACACTTGGGATAACACAAAATAATGTTAGGGTAAAAATGAACCGGATCAGAGAAAAACTTAAAACTATTATATCCCGACAGTATGGAACTTGATGATCTGAAAAATATCTGGAACCGGGAAGCAGAAAAATTATCCTCTTCTCATCATGCTGATCAGGCAGCCTTGACGGCTATGTTGCATAACAAGTCGAAGGATATTATAAGTCGTTTGAAAAAAAACCTTTTGTTTGAATATTATTTTACAATGGTTTCATGGGTAGCTGGTATGGTGGCATTTCCACTGGTGCCAATACCTGAAATCCGCATTGCTCTTGTGACCCTTTTTGTCATTTGCCTGGTTTTTATTTTTTATTACAGGATCCAGATTAAATTAATTAAATCGTTAGGTCCTCAGGGAAGAAACCTCAGGACTGAGTTGAAATTTCTCTTGGAAAGATTTAACCAGTATTTGCGATTCTACCGGATCACATATCGTGTATTGATCCCCTTCTCCATGCTGCTTGGATTAAATCTCGGTGGTCAGTTGACAAAGGACAACAATTGGGAGAAGATTATTTCCTCCCCAATAGTATTAGTTTCGATACTGATATTTCTGGTCGGCATATCCTATGTTATAGATAGGTTGCTGCGCTGGTACTTGTACCGGTTATACAATCGGCACCTCAATCATCTGAATGATGTTCTGACCGAACTGGAAGAATAATTTTTTTTAGAGCTGGATGTAATTCTCGGAGAAATTCTGCGACTTATGTGGAAATGAATCAAAAAACATCCATCATGAAAGCATTTAAAATTATTTCCACTTTACTCATTATTAGCTGGTTAGGAACTGTATCAGGGTATGCCCAGCAAAGCACGACGGCATCTGCAAATGAAGGTCAGTCCTTGTTTTACAAAGTTACCGGTAAGGATTTAAAACAACCTTCGTATCTCTTTGGAACCTTCCATTTGCTTACCAGTGCTTTCGCTGACAGTCTGACGAATGTGATGACATCTTTTCATCAGTGTGGCACAGTTGCGGGTGAACTTGTCATAGACAGTACAGTGGGACCTAAGATGTATCCCGCCTCCCTGCTGAATGGAATAACCCTGGATAAAGTTTTATCTGAAACAGAATATGAAAAAACTGCAGCCTGGTTAAAGGAATTGTCTGGCTATGAACTGAGCATGTTCAATACGCTGAATCCCATGACCGTGTCCATAATTCTTACGATGTCAATCCAACAACAACTGTTCCCGCAGAATCCGGGAGATCCAAAACCCGGAATGGATGAATACTTTCAAACACTGGGTCGGAAGGCCGGGAAAACGGTAGTTGGATTAGAGAAAGCAGAAGATCAGGCATTCGTTCTGTATACGCAATTTTCCAATGAACGGCAGGCGGAACTTCTCGCAGCTATGGTAGACGCAAAAGAAAAAACAGCTTCTGATATGATAATGATGAACAGATACTATCGCAATCAAAATATGGATCAGTTGATCCCATTGATGTATGCTGCATTCACACAACAGGAAGTTGATAATTTTCTGAAAAATAGAAATATAAAGTGGGTGCAACAACTTCCCTCTTTAATGAAACAATCACCCGTATTTGTTGCTGTAGGAGCTTTGCACCTGTCAGGTGAAGATGGCTTGGTCCAACTGTTACGCAAAGCAGGGTATAAAGTAGAACCACTTTCAACGATATAAGTACAAAAAACAGATAAAATGAAAAACCTGAAAACCATGATAGATCAGCCATTAACCTGGTCCTTCAATAAAAGAAAAATTTCTCTTCACAGTCGTGACCAAATCATCATCGAGATGGTTGAAGAAAAAGGAACTAAAGCATCTTTTATCCTGGATGGAAAGGATTATAAGATTCGGAACATTGGTTTCTGGAATCTAAAAACAATAATTGAAAAGGAAGGAAACCAGATCATGATCCTGAAGAGACACTTTTTGGGAAGTAAAGCCACTGTGGAATTTGCAGGAGGAAACCACTACATATGTAAAGTGAAGAATGCACCATTGGTAAAGCTTATCTTTTTCGATTCAAACGAAGATGAAGTCTTATACTATAGGCTTGATGCTACACTACATCCAAAGACTGAAATGAAAATTTTGAAAAATAATCTGCCTGAGTTTGAACTTCTTATGCTCATTATTCTCGGTTGTTATTCATTCAAAGGAATAGTCATAGAGAATGACACGTCGAATTTGATTGTAATGGCAGGAGCGTAAAGGGTATTTACAAAGGGGGCATTGCCGGCTTATTCACAGGTAATGCCCAGGGCACCAAGAAACTGTAGAAAGTCAAATGTATTAACTTCCCCATCCTGAGTAAGATCTTCATGACATCCTGTGCATGATAATCCAAACGATCCGAGAAGGATCAGGAAATCACTGATATTCACGCGGCCATTATTGTCAAGGTCTTCTCTTACACATCGGACAATAATTCCTACAGGAGATGATATGGCGGTGATACCATTGTAATAAGTCGCTACAGCTACAAGGTCATAGGGCCCCATAGGCGAGTTAAATAAATTCATATTCCTGAAGGGAGCCTGGTAATCTGTTCCCAGATGCAGAGAATCCATATAGAAATCTACCCTGAGTACATTGGCCGAGTCAGACACTGTAGCTGCAATAAAAATAATGTCCGGATCATAATATACATATCCTTCATCCGGAATGCTAATTTCACACATCACATTCCGTTCAATTTTTAGATTTGCATCATGATGATGGGATGACAAAATACTTTGTCCTGAAAGATCTTCACCTTGTATGCAAATTAATACACCTAAGAACCATATAAATATTCTACGATGTCGTTGCATCAAAAGGAATGTAGTCAGCATGGCTCTCAGGTGCACAACTAATGATCTGTAAAATGAATGGGGTGAGCGTAAATGCATATTCATGGAATAAAGATCAAAAGTAGATGCTTCCCAACCACCGACTCCGGAATAAAAATCATTTAATTGTTAAATGATTGAAACCAAACCTTACATAGTCGCATGTAAATTTCCGAATGAGCACAGTTGTACTATATCATTACCACCCAGGTACACTTTTCATAACAACCACAGGCCTTCCAGGCGCTTACGATTAGTTTCCTATTAATTAACACCCATTCTGCCTTCGTTCGATACCCGCAAGGATACCTTTGCCGCATTGCCAGACATATTTGGCAGATCATTATATAAAAACCACCGGGTCATGATACATCAGACGATTGCATTCGTATGCACCCTATTCATGTTTTCCTTTATCGCACCAACTTTTGTTGCCGCGTATCCTGCCAGTGATCATATTGCGATGCTCGATGAAGAAGATATCGACAGCCTGGACAAAGTCATATTTGATTTTGAAAAAATGGTCATTATCGGTCACTTCATCGAGATCCCTGTATATATATATTCAGATGACCTGATTTATACCCTGGATTTTTCCATGTCCGTGAATATTGAAAATCTCCGGTATGAATCAATTGTTGATCATACTGGTGAATTGCAATTCGCTGCATATCTGAATCCGGATGATCTGAAATTGAGATTTACATCCAATAATCTCTCACCATATCCGGTGGGCGACTTCAAAGTTGTTTCAATCCGTTTTGAAGTGTTATCCGATACCGTACACCTGACTGATTTTGATATGATCCTTGCGTATCTGAATGGCGATGCGTGTTCGACTAATCTGGAGGGCACCGATATGATGGTAGCTACACAAGAAATCATTACAAATGAAATTCTTGTCAACCCCAATCCGGCTCATGATGTCATCTATGTCACGTCCGGGACATTTGGCAAATTGGATATCTATGATATCCAGGGTAGGGCTGTAATCGATAGTCAGATCATTGATTCCAATACGACCAACCTTGTAGATGTACACATGCTTCCCAAAGGATGTTACACAGTACGTATCGTTACAAAAGACCTGAAAGTAAAAACACAGAGGATTATGCTCCTCTAAAGCAGGCATCCCAAAAAAGTCAAATTGCATTATTCATTCCAAATCAAACTCTTACCATGAAATCTCTTTACAGCTTCATTTTTTCTATCCTCCTCACAGTGACATTGTCTGCACAAAACGGACTTGAGCGCATTATCGTGGAGAAATATTATGTGTCCGATGATAATGATAAAACGGTAGATGGAGATGGTGGTGAATTACCGCTGAACTCAGTTACCTACCGTGTATTCGTAGACATGCTACCTGGGTATATTTTCCAGGCAGCCTATGGTGTGCCTGAGCATGAACTTAGAATAGCTACAACTACTCGTTTCTTTAATAATCAGGACCGGGGTGCACGCTTTCCAACATACTCACGTAGCCAGGCACAGAATAATACGGTTATGCTTGATTCATGGTTGTCAGCAGGAGCGTCGTTGAAAGATTATACAGGCGTTCTGAAAGAGCAGGATAATGGTGAAAACAACATTGTGAATGCCGATGATGTACTATTAAATGACCACGAAGAGGCAGGTATTCCCTTGACAGTTCAGGATGGGGCTATTTTAGCACCTGCGGAACCAGTAACTGTGGTTGGTTTCTTCGATACCGACCTGATTGTGCTGGATGATGCTAATGATGCTGCCATGCCAACGATCATCAGCACACATGATGGTGCATGGTCGTCTTTAAATGGTTCAAGAGGTGTTGACACACTTGAAAATATTGTATTGATAGGTCAGTTTACAACAGATGGCGTCTTTGAATTTGAATTAAATCTCCAGCTGCGCAACCAGGCAACTCTCGGCGTCGAGAATTATGTAGCTCGTAATGCTACTGGAAATGAAATCCTATTCGATCAGCTAATACATATTGATTCATTAGGTTTTAATTCGGCTATTACCGATGTAAATACCTGGGGTGAAATGGTTTCCATTTATCCGAATCCTACAAAAGGAAGTATAACTGTAAAGGTTGATGATACAGTCCTGACACATGGTCAAAACTATACCATCTTATCGCTTACCGGATCTGATGTACTGGATGGGATCCTGACATCTGGCGCGAATACAATTCATATGAATGATATGATGCCTGGTGTGTATTTGTTTACAATGCGCATGAATGATGGTTCCCGGTTCGCTAAAAGAATCGTCCGTATCCAATAAAAATACATTTAATCATAAACCCCTTTTTCGTTTTTCTCATCAGTAACTAAACCTCATGCAAATGATCAGGTTTTGGTTTGGACTTACAGTCCTGTTGATTTGTATTGCCCATGGAAATGCACAAAGCATACTCCGCGGTCGTATTGCAGATACCAACGGCGAAGTCATGATCGGCGTTGCCGTCTATCTGAAAGATACACCCTCCATTGGAACATCCTCCGATCTGGATGGTATCTACACATTGCCTGTTGAAAGCGGTAAGACACACATCCTTGTACTCCAATACGTAAGCTATCAGACTATTTATGATACGATCCTGGTGAATAGTGGAGAGACTATGATCCGGGATTTTATCATGAATACTGAATCCGTAAGTCTTGGCGAGGTTCAGGTCGTCGCAAAACAGGAAAGGCGGAATCAATACTACATGGAAAGTATTAAAAAGAATTCTGCCAGTACGCTCGATTATATGTCCGGAGATCTCATGAGTAAAATTGGTGATAATAATGTATCTGCCGCCATCTCACGTGTGACTGGTGTCGCTACAAATGGAAATTTTATCACCGTACGTGGCCTGGGTGACCGGTATGTACAGACATGTGTGAATGGCTCACTGATCCCTACACTTGATCCATTTACAAATAATATTAAACTGGATCTGTTTCCGGCAAGCTTTGTTGACAATATCATTATTACAAAGACAGGCAGTTCTGATTACCAGGGAGACTGGTCAGCAGCATATATATCAATTGAGACAAAGGATAACCCGGATCGACTTTCGATCGCAATTGAAACCAAAGTTGGTTTTAATCCCCAAAGTACATTCAAAGATGTTATTACCAATGAAACAAGCCCCACAGATTTTTTAGGATTTGATAATGGGTTTCGTGATATTGATCATGGAAAATATACACGGGTTATCGACTCACCGACGAGCTATGAGGAGTTTTGCGCACTCGGCCTGGAAAGTTATTATCGGTCTCTTGGGATTACCCAAAGTTGGGATCCGGGAAGTGATGTAGGTAGTACATATTTCAAACTTGGTTTAATTGAACTGGGTCTTCTTGGACCTGCCTTCATCAATGATGACCAAGCCGTATCAGCGGCAACACAACAATATTATGCGGGCCAATACCAGAATGAAGCCTTTCGTGTCCTGAATCAAAAGCCGGAGGAGTCATTAAATGATTTTGCCAATAACTGGAACACGTTTACGCGTAAAGCACCCCCAAGTCTTAGCCAGACATTTTCAATTGGAAACCAAACCAAATTATTTGGAAAACCCCTAAGTTTTCTTGGAGGATTCAGGTACGGTAATAGCATACAATATGATCCAAATGCTGTATTGACGCGGACGATCTTGTCAACGCTTGATTCCATTGGCAATCCGTATTTTATACAACAGTATCATCAGCAATATGCAAAATATACAGCAGGCTGGACCGGTCTTGCCACAGCAAATTTTAAGCTGAATGCTAATAACAGTTTCACACTCATGTTTATGCCCAATGTGATAGGTGCAAATAGCATCCGTGAAGGTGTAGATCGCGTCGGGGCAAACTCATATAATTATTCATATCTGCAGGGACAGTTTTATGAAGAGCGCTCACAGTTCGTCTACCAGTACAAGTCGGATCATTTTTTAGAGGCCATTCACACAAAGTTGAATTTTTCTGCTTCTTATGCGGATGGTGCCAGCAGTGCGCCGGATTTTAAAAGTCTTCAATATTTTTCTGAGGATGATGTTAATTATCAGCTTGATAAAACGATATCCAACGTACGTCGAAATTTCAGGTATCTCGATGAAAATATCCTGGATGCGAAAGCTTCTGCAGAGATTCAATTGAGAGACAGACCAGGACTGGTCAGCAAATTAGAACTCGGAGGTTCTTATACAGACAAACAAAGAGAATTTATTCAATATGATTATTTATTACAATTAGGAAGAGGTGTTACATCTAATTTTACAAATGGCAATTTGAACGAATTATTTAGCGATGAAAAATTTACTATTCGCCGTGATTCGATAAGCGGCCTGGACCGGATCGATTTGTATTACAGGAAATTTGATGATCCGGCGAATCATACCATAGGCTTTACAAAAGTGGCGTCAGGCTTTGTAATGATCGATGAATCCCTGACCACCCGGATACGTTTGAGCGGAGGTCTTCGGGCAGAATTTTCACACATCTTTACCGATATTAAATTATTCGATCAACTCGGTTATGCTCCGGAGGATCTGCGTCGCAAGACTCCGGAGCAAAGCTTTATCCTGAAGCCCAGTAATACAAAACAATGGAATGTATTACCCAGTGTCAATTTTATCTATCAATTGCGTCGTGATGAGATCACTCCATCCAACGTGCGCCTGAACTACAGCCGTAGCATAGCAAGACCAAGCATACGTGAGTATACAGAATCTATCGTTCGTGATTTTGAACTTAATGATGATGTATTTGGGAACGCTGATCTGAAGTTTGTTGAGATTGATAATTACGATTTCAGATATGAGAACTATTTACATGCCGGAAATTATTTTTCTGTCAGTCTCTTTTACAAAAACTTTAAAAATCACATTGAGCTGACCAGCTCCAATTTTGGTTTTACCTGGTCCAATGCAGGCAAGTCAAATGTATATGGCATCGAACTGGAAGGAAGAGTGAAGCTGGGTACGAATTTCGAACTCAGATCCAATATATCCGCGGTAAAATCCTACACACAGGTGGAGGATCGAAGGCTTACAATCGAAAATGGAGTCAAATCCTGGCTGGTGATCGGCATTATCGAGCGTACTATGTTTGGCCAGGCTCCGTATGTAATCAATACGATTTTGAATTATACTGGCAGCAAAGGATTTTCAGGTTCAGTCAGTTATAATGTGCAGGGAGCAAAGCTTGTTCTCACCTCTGTGGACAGTTCACCTGATATCTATGAAATGCCCCGGCATCTTGTCAATCTAAAACTGACTCAGACACTGGGTAAGCACTATGCTGTGAGCTTTACTGTACGCGACATATTAAATGATCCTGTTCGGCGGTCATACAAATATGATGCGGGATATCTGCTTGATTTTGATCACTACCAGTTTGGCAGCGACTACACCATGGGTATTTCTTATAACCTGTAAACCGGAAACAGAAGACATGAAAAAAGTTATCAATTCCTGCCTGTTCACATTTTCCTGGTTGCTTTCGTTTGCACAGATTGAAAATGTGCGTGTGGAAACATATTATATTTCGGATACG
>JANPKZ010000346.1:0-8244 GCA_031426295.1 Saprospiraceae bacterium | reverse complement strand
AGACGATGATGACGGAGATGATGATGACGGAGACGATGATGACGGAGACGATGATGACGGA
Source organism: Saprospiraceae bacterium (assembly GCA_031426295.1). Classification (GTDB taxonomy): domain Bacteria; phylum Bacteroidota; class Bacteroidia; order Chitinophagales; family Saprospiraceae; genus Opimibacter. The sequence continues at coordinate 8,183 of JANPKZ010000346.1, read as the reverse complement.
GACGATGATGACGGAGACGATGATGACGGAGACGATGATGACGGAGACGATGATGACGGAGACGATGACGGAGACGATGACGGAAACGATGATGGAGATGATGACGATGGAGATGATGACGATGGAGATGACGATGACGGAGATGATGACGACGGGGACGATGACGACGGGGACGACGACGATGGAGACGACGACGATGGAGACAATGGAAATGGTATGAAGGGGAAATCCTCAAAATTGAAAAGTTCAATCTCCTCGACTGATCATAAACCTGCTTTGCCTGCAAACAGGACAGACCATCCAGCAAATCCTAAACCATAACACAATCAATTAAATTAGATGGAACAGGCAGATGCATTAAGCATTTGCCTGTTCCATTTTATCTCTTGTGTGATAAGGTGAGGTCCGGAGGTAAATAAATTCTTACCTGTTTTAGTCCTTTTTTAAGCCTGTTTCTCTGAGCCTGTATTTAGCTCTGAAACCCGGGATTGAGAACCAGTGCTTTTTGGTAGAAATTGGCTGCATCTGCAGGTCGGTCCAATTCCCAATAGATATTTCCATAGAGATATTGTCACTCAAACTAGCATCCACATTCTCCATAAAATGTTTTGGTAAGGATGTTGCCACTATTGTCTTTCAGTTTTATTGTCCCGGTTTTCAACCAGGTTTCGTCACCATTTTGAATTCCATCAATAGATTCAATGCTTAGTTTGTATAGGTCACTTTTTGCTTTTGCAATGGTAGTGGTCGGATTGACCTGTTCGATGGAGTCCTGGGTGAACTTCGTCAGTACATTATTAATTTTTAAGAATGAAATCTCCCGGAAGTTGTTCATATAAATATATTGACCTTTCTTAAATTCGATTGAGTCATTGGAAAAGTAGCACGAGCAGCCATCAATCTCAGGTGGAAAGGTTGAAAAAGTATCAATAGTAAATGACGGAGGAGAATTTGTTGTTTGGTCAATTTCAGTCATTTCTTTCTTTGAACCTGACTGACCGCATGCAATAAAAAGCACCAGGGTGAGGACTGAGATTAATGCGTGAAGAAGTTTGTTATCTTTCATAGCCATTCTGTTTTCTTAATCATTTTTATTTACGTGGGTGATAGCTGCTGAACATTCGGATGCTTCCATCACTTCATACTTCACTTAACACCTGTGTAACAATTTATGAATCCAAATCATTTTAGGTTGTGCTCACAAAATCTTTATTATGAAAATCCCTTCGGCAATCATTGCACTTTTTATTTTCTCCTCTACTGCTTTTTCCCAATCAACTTATTCTCAGGAAACCCTGGAAAAAATTATCGAAGTGGAGAACAATATTACCGGTCCTCTAGTACTCAATAATGACCGGCCCTGCACCATTGCTGAAAGGATGGTAAAATACAAAGTAAAAGGATTAAGTATAGCTGTCATCCATGATTACAAAGTTGCGTGGGCAAAGGGATATGGTTGGGCCGATGAGTCAGAAAAAAGACCTGTTACAACTGAGACTTTATTTGAGCCGGGATCCATAAGTAAATCGTTGAATGCAGTTGGTATTTTAAAATTAGCCCAGGAAAATAAAATCGATTTATATACGGACATCAATACCTATTTAATCACCTGGAAATTTCCATACGATTCTCTTTCAAAGGGCAAGGTGATCACGTTGGCTCATTTACTTAGCCACAATGCAGGCTTATCAACGCATGGTTTTCCCGGACACAATATCAAAGGACCAATTCCTTCTGTTTTGCAGGTATTGGATGGTATACCACCGGCTGTTACGCCTGCTGTACGTAGCTTGTTTGAACCTGATTTAAAGTTTCAATATTCTGGAGGAGGTACTACTATAACACAATTGCTTCTTACAGACGTTACCAGGCAACCTTACGAGGTGTGGATGTATGATAATGTTTTGAAACCCATGGGTATGGTAAATAGTACGTACGCACAACCTCCACCAATAGATAAACGATATTTGTGCGCATCCGGCTACAAACGCAACGGTTCGCCAATAATAAATAAGTTCCACGTTTATCCTGAGCAGGCGGCAGCCGGATTGTGGATGACACCCAGCGATCTAAGTCAGTATATTATTGATATGCAGTTGGCGTACAAGGGCTCAGCATCCAGTGTATTGAATCCTGAAATGGTGAAATTGCATTTAACGCCATATAATAATGGGCCGGCAGCCATGGGAACCTTTATTCAGGATCGTAATGGCGCAAAATATTTTGAACATAGTGCGGGCAATGATGGGTTTTGTGGCCAATTTTTTGGCAGCCTGGATGAAGGTTATGGCGTTGTTATTTTTTTGAATAGTGATGATGGAAAACTATTGTACGAAGTGATCAATAGTGTAGCGAAAGCATACAACTGGAAGAATTTCTATCAGGCATCCCGTCACCAAAAAAGTGTGAAGGTTCCAAACAATGTTTTAAGGACCTACGAAGGCATATATCTGTTTGATGATTCATGGGCAGGGATCGGAAAAAGAAATAATGAATATCATTTTCATACGAATAATATGTATGTAAAAATGCATTTTTCTTCGCCTACTAAATTTATTAATGAAGAATTTTCTGCAGAAAAGGAGTTTATAAAGGATGCCAATGGAAATATTTTCGGTTATACACGCACTGTAGATGGTAAAGAATATCCCCAATCCGTAAAAGTTGTTACCCCCGATACACTTACCCTGGAAAAAAATGTATTCGGAGAAATTGGTTGGTATTTATTAGAAACAAAAAAATATCAGGAGTCAATATTCTATCTCAGGCGAGGTACAAAATTATTTCCTGAGGATCTCAATATGCTCATCAATTTGGCTCATGCGCATTTGTTCAATAACGATTATAAAAGTGCGATCGCTATCTACAAAGCACATGTAGAGGATATAGTCCGACCTGGATATAGCTGGGAGGATCTGATGCGGGACGACCTGATATACTTTAAGGATAACCATTATGACATAAAGGTGTTTGACAAAGTTTTTACAGAGTTACAGATCAAAAAACCGGAGGGATATTAAGGGCGTAATAGATGAGAAGTATGAGTATGCTTATAGAGGTTAAAAAGGATAATGTTCATAGCATGTAAGATATTAAACGCACATAGCCGCAGCCGTGGCTGGCGGGATTTGGAGTTGTTGTATCCTATAGAAATAAAAGGAATCTCCATTTTCAGTTAAACTGTTGTTATCTTTATGATATCAAGCTTTAGATGCAACGAAATAGCTCTGAAAGGGGTTTTCAATGGTATCTAGGAAAGACCGCTTCTCTTCTTATCATTAAAACTTTTAATATGTGGGTATTAGCATTTATAGCTGCTCATTGGTATCTCTCACTTTTCACGCAGACATTCTTTCATCATCGCTATGCTGCACATCGCATGTTTACGATGAGCAGGCGCGCTGAAAAGTTCTTTTATATTCTGTCGTATATTTTTCAGGGAGCATCCTATATCAGTCCCCGCGCCTATGCCATCATGCACCGCATGCATCATGCCTATGCAGACACGGCACTGGATCCGCACTCACCTCAATACGACCACAATTTGTTTGCCATGATGTGGCGCACGCGTCATGTCTACAGGCAGATTTACAATCATGGAATGGAAGTAGATCCCATGTTTACAAAAGATCTTCCTGACTGGAGAGCATTTGATGTTTTTGCCAGCAGCGCAGCTAGCCGTATCGGCTGGGTCATTGCTTACATTTTTATCTACATGGCGTTGGGAGCTTCCTGGTGGATGTATCCATTCATTGCCCTGCATGCTACGATGGGCCCTTTCCATGGTGTCATCATCAACTGGTTTGCCCACACAATCGGATATGTCAACTTCAAGATGAAGGATACATCACGCAATCTTTTCCCTGTGGATCTGCTGATGTTAGGAGAAGGCCTACACAACAATCATCACAAGAATGCCGGTAATGCGAACTTCGCCTGGCGGAAATTTGAATTTGATCCTGTATACCTGGTTGTTCGATTACTTTCTGCTATGAAAGTGATTAAGATCAGAAGAGCACAGACCGCTGCAGTTGCCGAAGAGAATCCGGTTGGGTTTTTGATGGATTAAGATTCAATCAACTCTCTTCGGAGCTTTTTCATCATGCATCTGGTACAAGTCTGATAACCTTTTCCCATTCTCATCAATAAACTGATCAAGCTCACTAAATGGTAGCTTGTTGTCCGGGGAATTTTCATAAACGAAAATGGTCCTGGCATCATTCAGCGCACCTAAGGGTCCATTATAAGCATACCCATTGTAATTCAATAGCCGGTAGGAAACAATCCGGCTTGGAAACACAATTACTGTATCAGCGCCTCCCTCTACTGGCCGAAGAAATTTTTGGACCGGGTACTTCTCGGCATCAGCAGCTTCCTTTGCTTCAGCGACCTTATAACTTGCCAGTGAGGTGAATGATGATACGAACATGTATACGATGAATACAGCACAGATTCCCAGGGGTACCGCACCGACAATCATCGAACGTTTGTAATTCCCGGAATTAAATGAAATAAATGCCACGACCAAAGCAATGAAGAGGATGACGCCCGGCATAAACATCATTATTCTCATCCCCCATGCAGCAGGATCTTTGTCCGATCCCGGTGCATCAAATGACATGGCAAAACCGAGAATATAAAAAAAGGCAAATCCGACCATCATAAAGAGGATCAGGATCATGAATATTATGGCAAGAGCTTTCAAATGGATTTTAGATTTTGGATTTTAGATTTTTGATATTGTGATTTGCGTATTCATATTTTGAAGGTAATATTTTTGGTTATGACATCGAAAAGGGTGGGGAGTATATTTGCCATTACAAATATGTCGTACCTACGGCACTCTAGGAGCTCAGTACAAGTTTTAGATTTTTGATCTGGAGTTTTAGTTATTTCAGTGAAAATTTGTGGAGTGGGGGAAGACTTTGCTCTTACAAATATGTCGTACCTACGGTACTCTTAGAGCTCAGTACAAGTTTTAGATTTTTGATCTGGAGTTTTTACTTATTTCAGTGAAAAGGGGTGGAGTGGGGAAGACTTTGCTCTTACAGATATGTCGTACCTACTGTACTCTTAGAGCTCAGTACAAGTTTTTGATTTTTGATCTGGAGTTTTTAGTTATTCCAGTGAAAAGGCGCGGGGTGGGAGGTAGACTTTGTTCTTACAAATTGTCGTACCTACGGTACTCTACTATTTACCTCTTCTGCCTTTTCCTTCGCCTTTTCCTTCGCCTTCGCCTTCGCCTCCCTCTACCATCCCAAATAATAATCCTTCTCCAGCCATTCGGGCCACGTCCTTCCAAAATGTTCCTGCAACATTAACTCAGCTACACACAATGCTCCTTCCACCCAACCTTGCTGTGCGGAATAAGCCTCACCGCAAATAAATACATTTTCCTTATTCATAGGCCGTCGCATAAACGGCATCACATCTTTGACGGAAATGCCAGCCTTCCATGCATGGTATCCTCCGCCAAACGGATCACGTGTCCAGTCCTTGTACCAGGTCACATACGGATCCGGGATCTTGTTGCTGTTGTGCACTTCTTTAAGCTGATGCATGATCTCATTAATCATGATTTTAGTTGCCTGCACTTTCGTAAGTTTTCTCAATCCTTCTGCTTCCTCAGGATCTGTCTTATCCGTGATTTTTACCTGAAACAATTCTGAATGTTTTGAAAGTCCTTCCCAAAACGGGACTGTTGTCATGTCATTGTACGAACCCAACAACAACGAATGACCATCAGAAGGATCTGTGCCGAAATAATAACACTGCCGCATCGGAAGATCCGTAATCGAATGTCCATAATTCATCTCACCCAGATCGCGCCACCATGGATATTCAAAACCGAGGAGGATCTTGTACGATGGTTCCATGATCACCGACTCAAGATTGTATCGTAATAAAGGTTGGCGGTTAGCATCAAAGAAAAAATTATACTGGTCGAGTAACTCGAGTGAGCGACGGGGCATAGCGAGAATAATATTGTTTGCATATGCCTTCCATTTGGTGAGTGTAGGGATATGCAAAAACATTAATTCGTATTTATAATCTTTCCTTTCCTTCGGGCGACGGAAATTCATCAGTTTGTTTTCCATCCAAATAGCACTTCCATCCTTTTCGAGATATTCATGCGCCAGTGCATAAGCTATGCCATCAAAACCATTTTCAATTGTTTTATATGTTGCGGCATTCGCAGTGAAATCGCCGACCATATACGGAAATGCTTCTGCAGCATTCCAGTTGATCGTATTGGAATAATAGCCACCGGCATCAGAAAGAAAATTATATCCTTCCTGTGTGACACGGTCTTTGATCAGGTTCCAGAAACCAATATCATTTAATTTAAAACCACAGTACGGTCCTTTAAAGAGATATGTGAGATTGGGCTTGATGGCATTCCAGTCCTTAGTGGTAAGACTGAAAGTGAATTCATACTTTGATGGATGCGCAGTCTTGGCGGGAAAATTTTCAACAAACCACGGATCGGCCATCAGTACTTCGTATACGATACGATTGAATAATTGATTGGCGCTGAAGCCGCGGTCTTTGTTGTTGAGTATGTAACGAGTATTCAGTCGTTTTCCTCTGTTCTGATGATCTACCCATGAATTGATTCTCAATCGTTGCTTCCGCAGGTAGGCAATCAGGTGTGCATCATCACCCATCGGAAAATCAACTGCAGTAAGTTCCTTGCTAAAGACTTTTTCAATCAACGTGGCAACAATACGATGTGATGACAGGTACCGCATGCCACCCAGTTCACCAACGATCTTCATGCCTGGCAATCTTACAGATTCCAGTCTTCCACCGATGCGATTGCACATATCGAACACTTGCACCTGGCTGGCAGGCAGCGTTGCGTCAGTTGCGTTGGGTGATGTCAGACGATATGCCGAGTATAAGCCTGAAACACCTGCTCCGATAATGGCAGTGTCCATGGTGAGTTGATCCTGGAAGGTCTGATTGAGGCGTAATGGGTTCATTGGGTCGAAAAGTTATATAAACTTTTGGATCAAAGGAAGAAAGGAAGAAAGGAAGAAAGAATCAAAGGTCTAACATTCATTCAATTCATCATGCCGGGATGCGCCGGCTACTTTGCTCAAAACTTCATTCGTGACCAGATAAATTTCAATTTCTATTTTCCAATTTCTATTTTCCAATTTCTAATACTTTTCTGCCTTTTCCTGTCTCTTTATCAATTACGAATCTGTATTTATTGAAATCCCATGCTCCCGATAATATTCCCCAAGCTTTCGAACCTTCTCTTCAAATTGACTAACAAACCAATCATCATATTGCGCCAAATGATACGCTGCAAAATCCGGTTGCTGTATACATGACACTACAGTTTTACCCGCTTCAATCCCCGACCACAACGCATTCAATATACCCTGACCTGCAGCAGGATCCAGGATGCCCGCAGCATCACCACACAACACAACACCTTCCCTGCACACCGGCCTGTACATACGCCATCGCATGTTGGCAAACTGCACCTTCCCAAAAACATGGTAGTCTTTTATTTCCTGTGGCTGCGAAAGATCCTTTTCACCTTTTATGCTCAACCTCGTCCATGAACAATAATGCGGAGGATAAGGCGCCAACCATGTCCATCCATTTGGATTTGCATAAAAATGTGATGAACGCGAATCAAACGGATAGATATCAAAAATCGCAGACACGCCCGTCCAGCATGCTAACGGAGGAGAAAAAAACCGGCTGGTGAATTTTAATTTTTTTCCTGCAACTGCTTTTTTACCACTGGCATCAATCACATACGGTGCAAATAATTCTTCTGTCGGTGTTTTGAGGCCAATGACTTTTTTATCTTCCAAAATAAGGTCGTCAACTTTTGTTTCAAAGCGTATCTCCACACCCATCCCTTTCATGCGCTGCAACAACTGTGCATTGAATATCCTGCGATTCAAATGCAATCCTAACCAGGGACCATCAGCATCGTGTCCAAGCGCTGAATAATTTCCTCCCGAATAAATTCCATCGTATGTTGATTTCGTTGCCCTTGTTTCAGTACCGGCCAATCCAATTTTATGCAACAACGATAGCACCCCGGGATGAATACTCTCCAGTGGTTCCGGAGCAGCCATGTCAAGCAGATTGTGATCACGATGTTCTGTAATCATCGTCACCTTCAGTCCTTCCTTCAGACAAGTAGCCGCAGC
>JANPKZ010000345.1:0-6637 GCA_031426295.1 Saprospiraceae bacterium | reverse complement strand
CATCTTTATCCAATCAAATAATAGTGGAAGGTGAGTTCGAAAGTATTACAACAAAATAAGGTTATCAGGTCTTCGAAAAAGGTTATGGAAGCGCAAAAAATATTTTTCAGTTATTCACGATTTGATTCTCCTTTCGCCCTGAAGCTGGCGAAGGACCTTCGCGAAAGCGGTGCTGAAATCTGGGTAGACCAGCTGGATATTCAGGCCGGAAGTCACTGGGATGCTGCAGTAGAAAAAGCCCTGGACAATGCAGCGTGTGTGCTTGTCATTCTCTCCCCTACCTCGATCGTTTCTCCCAATGTAATGGATGAAGTATCGTTTGCTCTTGAAACAGGTAAGCGGATCATCCCTGTTCTATTTGTTGATTGCCTGACTCCGTTCCGCCTGAGAAGATTACAACGGGTGGACTTTACCGGAGAATATACGTCAGGCCTAAATCAGTTGATCCAGTCACTGAGTCTGAAACCAAATCTGATTCCCATGAAAGAATCAACGTCAGCTGAAGTAAAAGTTTTTTCAGTCGGAAATGGTATCAATGTTACGGATGACCGGTCTGAATGGGAAGATAGCTTATGGGAAGAAGCATGTACGGTCAATACGATTGCAGCTTATAAAAAATATCTAAGTGAATCTGTTTCCGGTGCTTACAAATCAGAAGCCCGGTTATTGATAAAACAACAGGAACTGGAGCAAAAAGAAGATGAAGTAGATGCATTGCTCTGGCAAAAAGCAAAGAGTAATCATTCCCGCAACCTGTATGAGCATTATTTACATGAACATCCACATGGTAATTATAAAACGCTGGCACTGGCAGCTCTCGCTGATCTGGATAAAACTGAGCGCCATGAGGAGAAACATCGGGTTGCAATTAGTGTAACTCAATCTCAACAAACAGGTGCAGAGATGATGTCATCATCACTGTCCAAAAAACGTCTCACCATAATTGTATCAGGTATTGTTATTGTTTGCATTGGTTTGATGGGTTTTCTGAAAATGAATTCTGAAAATGGTGAATTAGCGGCGTGGGCAAATGCACTTCAGAAAAACGACAGCCTTGCGTATGTAACATATATGAAGCATTTTCCAACAGGTGCTTATGTGACGATTGCAAAAGAAAAGCTGGATTCTTTGAATATTGCGCATCAATCCAACTTTGATTCATTACAGGTGAATCTCACAGCATCCATACTAACCGATACGCAAGTACAGATCATTGCGACGCCCGTCATTCCAAAAGTTGATACAGTCGTCAAGAGTATGATCACACCTGTCAAGCCAAAGTCAACTGTTGCAACGCCAAAAAGTGTTTCCAAATTAAAGCCGGGACAAAAATACCAGGGAGGCATTATTGTATACCTCAATGCAGCCGGAGATCATGGTCTCATCGCTGCTGTAAAAGAAGAAGGACAACATACCTGGGAATCAGCAAAGAAAAAATGTGATAATTATAAAGCCGAAGGATTTAATGACTGGCGTCTCCCTTCAAAAGATGAGCTAAAAAAAATGTACCAGGGAAGAAAATATTTAGGTACCTATGTAAAAGGTGTATACTGGTCATCAAATGAAGAAAACAAAACACTTGCATGGACCCACAATTTTATCAGCGGCAATATGGCGAATGGAAATAAACAATCATCGCTGAATGTACGGGCAGTAAGATCTTTCTAATTTTAGATTTTGGATTTTAGATTTTGGATTTTTAATCTATTCCATTCCTGCTTGTTTTACCTTTAAACTATTAGTTATTAACTATTAACTTTTAACTATTAACTATTAACAATTAACTTTTAATTTTAAGTTTTTACTTTTTAGTTTTAAGTTTTTAACTTAGTACAATGAACACCAGCACATTGTACCACCGAACCCTCCCCTTTATTATTTTACTTTTCCTGAGCGCCTCCCTTACAAGCCAAACGCTGCATGTCGGGCCAGGGCATCCGTATGCCACATTAGAAGATGCTATTGAGGATGTCGTGCCCGGAGGAACGATTCTCGTACATACCGGCACATACAACGGCGGCATGTTTGTCGCTGATCTGCAAGGAACACCCAATGCCTGGATCTCAATATTTGTTGCACCGGGAGAAAATGTTGTCTTCGACGGGGGCAGCAATGCGTGGCAATTTTCCGATGGTGCGTATCTCCATATCAAAGGATTTATTTTTCAGCACCAGACAGGAAACGGACTAAACTTTGATGATGGTGGATCTTACACCACACCCACACATCATATCATCTTTGAAGACTGCACGTTTCAGGACATGAATGCTTCAGGAAATAATGACCTATTGAAGTTATCAGGGCTTAATGATTTCGAAATACGCGGTTGTACTTTTTTAAATGGCGCCAGTGGCGGGAGTGGGATCGATATGGTGGGCTGTCATGACGGACTAATTATGAATTGTCATTTTGAAAATCTTGGTTCTAACTCCATCCAGGCAAAAGGCGGAACAGCGCGAATCCGGATCGAAGCAAATTTTTTTAAAAATGGTGGTGCGCGTGCAGTTAATCTCGGTGGATCAACCGGACTTCAGTTTTTCCGACCGATCGATGCGCCGTATGAAGCAGCTGAGCTGTATGTGTATTCAAATGTTTTTATCGGATCGCAGGCACCCATTGCATTTGTGGGTTGTATCAATTCGGAAGTAGTCAATAATACATTGTACCTGCCGGAGAACTGGGTACTCCGAATACTTCAGGAAACAGTTGATCCCACCCGTTTTGCTCCTTGTGGTTTTAATACCTTCAGGAACAACATCATCTACCTTGATGACCAGGTAAATGTGGAAGGTAATATCGGACCTGACACAGCTCCTGAGACGTTTACATTCTCCAATAATCTTTGGTTTCAATCGGATGATCTTTCATGGGAAGGCCCGGAGTTGCCAGTTGATGATGTTGATCAGATCATCAATGAAGATCCGCTCTTCGAAGATGCAGACAACGAAATATTCGATGTATTGCTTTCCAGTCCTGCAGTAGGAGAAGGATTTGATGTTGTGCTGCCAGAAAAAGATTTTGAAGGAGAAGATTTTATTACCCCAAGGTCGATAGGTGCTTTTGAAAGTGGTAGTGTCACCGCATTAGATGATCCTGCATTGGAAAATGAAGAAGAGGTGAATGCTGCTTTAAAAATATTACCTAATCCTGCTTCGGATTTTATTGTATTCCATTTTCCTCAAAAAATGAAAGAAGAAATTGGTATTTCAATTCATTCACTGGATGGGAAACAGGTAGCGAGTCACGTTACTTTCCTCAAGAATGAAACTTATTTTCAACTGCCAATATCTGCATTACATCCTGGTGTTTATTTCCTGATGATCGATACGGAATTTCATAAATTTCAAAAGCTTGTTATCATTCAATAACGAATGTTCGGCGTAGGCTGTACCTACGCGGTGTACTGAGCCTATCGAAGTATCGTTGTGTCGTCAAATTTCTGATTTGACCAAAAATTTTCACACATGTAAGCTGATTTGGATACGAAGTGTAAAACTTACAAAGTGATTACATTTGGATTGTAAATTCTACTACACACTTTGGTTCATCCTATATTAGAACATCAAAACGACAGTCACCACATCAGGTTGTTAAAGGCATCGACCATCGCCTACACCCGGGCTAAATCGTGGGAGATCATCATCACGTACATACTCATCATCCTGGCATTTGCTTATCCGGTCACCTATATCATCACAAAGAATGAAACATTCAAATTAGCCCTGTTTATTTGTTCTTTTGTACTGACGGTCGTGGTTCAACTATTTATGGAGGTGTTCAAAGGAAACACATCAAAGGGTGCGATCTATAAAGAAGAGTTTGACGTGTCACTTTTTAACCTCCCATGGAAAACAACATTATCTCGACCCAACGCTGAAGACATCCATGCACTGGCAGATTTATATAAGGGGAATGTTATCAGGGATTGGTATTCCACAAGATTATCTCCTGACATCCCCAATCACACGGGCGTTGCAGTCCTTCAATATTCCAATACAAGCTGGGACATTTTATTGCGAAAAAAATACATGACGTTGCTGATCCGGTTTGTGTGTTTGTACTCGATCGGCCTTGGTATTTTTTTATTGATCAAAAAAGTGGAACCACGCACGACCTTCCTGTTACTGTTCTCCGTACTGTCATTTTACACTCATTTTATATCTTTGATACGGGCTCATCGAAACGTCATAAATAAAAGAGAATTTATCTCAGGTGTTCTGGATAAACTGATCCGTGAGAAAAAGGATATTTCTACACAGGAATTGCGGGATGTTCAGGATGAAATATTTCTCACGCGGCAGGAAGCCACGAAGGTGCCAAATTTCTTTTTCCGGTGGCATCAAAAACAGATGAATGACACAGCAGAAAATTATATACAAGAAATTAACTCGTTATATCAACCAACAACCACCAGATAATCGGTTTGAGAAAGAGAATTACTATAGCGTTTCTATTTGTTCCGCTAGTTCCATCCACTGGCTCTCCAGATCATGGATCTTAATCGTGGTTTCTTTTAACTCCCTGTCCCACCGTTGCAGATCTTCCAGCGGCGGATCGGGTAGTAGAAATTTTTCTTCCAGCTTCTTTTTCTGATCGGCTAATTGTTCAAGTGATTTTTCAACCCGCCTTAGTGATTTACGAACTTCCTGCCGATCAACAGAGGGCGTCACAGGTGCATCCGCTGATTTCATCACCGGATCATCTTCATCAGATTGATTATCCTTCCAGACACTGTATGATGTGTATCCACCTGGATAATCTTTAATGCCGCCATCCCCATCCAAAACAAAAAGGTGATCGGCTAATTTATCCAGCATATACCTGTCATGTGATGCCAGGATCACCACACCCGGATAATCCATCAGGAAATCCTCAAGCACATTTAATGTCAGGATATCAAGATCATTCGTGGGTTCATCGAGAATGAGCATGTTTGGATTTGCCATCAGGATCGTCAACAAATAAAGTCTGCGTCGCTCCCCTCCGCTGATCTGCGAATAGTAAACCTGTTGCTGCGGACGTGGAAATAAAAATCGCTCTAGCAGTTGCTCGGCTGTGATCTTTCCTCCACCTTTCAATGGAATATAATCCGCAATGTCACGGACAATATCAATGATACGTTTGTCTGCAGGCACATACAAACCTTCCTGTTTCATGTGACCAATACGCAACGTATCTCCATGAACAATCTTTCCGGCTTTCGGGGCTATCTCACCCGTCAACAACGATATGAATGTACTCTTGCCGGCACCATTGGGACCGATCAGACCAATACGATCCTGGTTTTTGAATTTATAATCAAAGCCTTTAATGAGCCACCTGTCCTGCACAAAATAAAATCCAACATTGTGGCATTCCAGGATTTTGGAACCAAGACGATGCATGTCAATTTGCATCTTGACAGCATCCTGGTAGATAATTCTTGCAGCAGATGCTTTGACATTTTCAAAATTATCAATGCGTGCTTTATTTTTAGTAGTGCGTGCTTTTGGCATGCGACGGATCCACTCAAGCTCCTTCTTCATCAGTTGCTTTGCCTTCTCCTGCATGGATTGCATGGTCTCTGAGATCAGCGCTTTTTTCTCAAGGTATTCCGAATAGTTACCCTGGTAACTTCGCAGGCTTCCGCGATCAAGTTCGAGAATCTGATTACAAACACGATCTAAAAAATACCGATCGTGTGTTACGGTCAGAAAAGTTTTATCGGGTTGTTGTAGATATTCTTCGAGCCATTCCACCATCGACATATCCAGGTGGTTCGTAGGCTCATCGAGAATCAAGACATCCGGACGCGATAATATAATGTGAGCTAACGCCAGTCTTTTGCGCTGGCCCCCGGAAAGATGTTTGACAAGTTTGTCCTGGTCTTCCAGATGCAATTGATGCAATAATTGCAGCATGTTGGATTCGATATCCCACGCATGGTGGTCATCCATTTTAATGGCAGCCGCCTGTAGTGCGGTGGCATCACCGGATAATGTCGCATTATGATGTGCTGCCCAGGCTTTGATCTCCGGCAGGTTTATTTCCATCAGTGTTTCGAGGATGGTATGATCGGGATCCAGGTCAGGCTCCTGATCGAGATATCCAATCCGGATGCCCGGAGCGACCAGTACTTTTGCGTGCTCACCTTCTGCGGCGATGGTACCACTCATGATCTTCATCATGGTAGTCTTGCCGGACCCATTCTGAGCAATCAATGCAATTTTGTCGCCTTTGTTGACGCGGAGATCTACCTTGTCCAGCAACATTTTTTCGCCAAAGGACTTGGATACGGTCTCCAGTGTAATATAATTCATGAGGTGCGAAGATAGCTTATTGGCGGGGAGCTGGGGCTTGGGGCAGGGAGCTTGGGGCTTGGGGCAGGGAGCTTGGGGATTAGATGTCAGGGCAATTGTAAAGAGGGTATTCAGTAAAAATGGTACTTGTGGTGAGCTTGTCGAATCCATTCGGTAAAAGTGGTAAGCAGGACTTGTGGTGAGCTTGTCGAATCCACTTGTGGTGAGCTTGCCGAATCCACTTGTGGTGAGCTTGTCGAATCCACTTGTGGTGAGCTTGTCGAATCCACTTGTGGTGAGCTTGTCGAATCCACTTGTGGTGAGCTTGTCGAATCCACTTGTGGTGAGCTTGTCGAATC
>JANPKZ010000344.1:0-5426 GCA_031426295.1 Saprospiraceae bacterium | reverse complement strand
TGCTGAAGACCAACATTTGTCCTTCACGATACGCAGTACCGCTAACCTCCACACTTCCTTTGACAATATATATCCCTCTTTCAGAATGTTCTTTCGGCAAACCAAAATGAGTTCCCTGCTGAAGGATCACATGCAGATAGCACAGCGGTGAATTTGTTTTCACATCATTCGTTAATCCATATGCACTGCCGGCTATAAGACGCATCCAGATCCCTGGATCGGTAAATATGGGTAACTGTTCAGGGAGGTAGTTTGTAAAGGATGGATTAGATTCTTCATCTTTCTCCGGCAAGGCAACCCATGTCTGGATCATTTCCAGATCTCCACCTGCTAATGCAGACGGATCTTCAAACCGTTCCGAATGTGCAATGCCCTTACCCGCTGTCATCCAGTTCACTTCACCGGGACGTATGATCTGCTCGACACCCAGGCTATCGCGATGTGTTACCTGCCCTCCAAAAAGATAACTCACAGTCGAAAGGCCGATGTGAGGATGCGGCAATACATCTAATGATGATGGCACTGACGGCACATCCAGCACAGGACCTGCATGATCCATAAAAATAAACGGACCCACCATACGCCGTAAACGGAACGGAAGTATGCGCTTCACCTTCATGGATTGACTGATGGCGGCGTTTCGGGCTTCTATGACAATATCAAGCATGAGGTGTCAAATATAATCCACAGCTACTGAGTATAAAAAGCAGGTTGGTTTGCCATTTCCAACAAATTGTTTATCGCTCATTTTTTAAACCCGGTCCTGAGGGCAGAGATTGGTATATGGATCAATTAAATTATGTAGAAATAGATCCCAGTGATGGCAGCTGGAAATATATCATGCGCAATGGTGATACCTGGGGGGATGGGCCTTTGCAGGTAGTGTAATTAGTGTAATTAGTGTAATTAGCGGCAAACACTTTATTGCCGCTAATTCCGCTAATTAACGCTAAAAATATTTTAGATAGAAAATCAAAATTCAAAATTCAAAATTCAAAAATCAAAAATCAAAAATCTAATTACAGCTCTCTATGGGGTTCGGATACGAACCTTCCTCTTCTTCACGATCACCATCCAGACATGCAAAATCTTTTTCAATCAGGACGTTGATCTGTGCACCTTTGGATGTGGTGATCATTTCTTCAAAACCTACAAGGTCAGTTGTAGCCCATGAATGAACCAATGCCAGTGGTACCTCAATGCGGATCACCAGGCCATCCTGTACAATGGAAAAATCTTCCTCTCCGGACATTACCTGGAATCGAAGCTTGTCAGAATCCGATGGTCCAAATTCAAGTACTTCCTCAATCAGGCCCTTCTCTTTCAGGGTATCCGATTCATGCATCTTGACACGAAGGCGGATCGTATTTCCTAAAATTCTGACTTTCATAAAATACAGTTTTACATTTTAAATATGTCGCGCAAAGACGCTGAGTTCGCAAAGAAATAAAAGGTGATTTAACACTCGTTTACTCCGGCCTTTCAGGCCTAAACGGATTAATGTGATATTCCTTGTACATAGGGCTCCACCCTATGCTAAATACTCCGGCCCTTCAGGCCTAAAACAATTTCAGCCTCTTCTGCCTCTTCTGCCTTTTATCTATTTCCTCTAAACACAACATCATTTGCAGATTCAATTTCATCCTTCGAGATGGTGTGTCCCATGTGGTGATATATTTTTTCCACAACTACGGCGTTCATGGATCGCAGGATCTGATACGAAGTATGAACACGTTCAACTGGCACATGTGGATCAGGGTCGCTTGAACCCATGAAAATAGGCGTGCCGGCAAAATCTCCTGAATAATTTTCAAAATTGATTTTATCACCAATCAACCCCCCCGTGAAAGCTGCCACACCACCCCAGCGTGCTGCATTCCGTGCCACATACTCCAGCGTCAGGCATGCACCTTGTGAAAATCCTGCGAAATAAATATTCTCCTGAGTGATACCTACCTCCTCAATATCTTCAACTACCTCACCTAAAAATGAAAGCGCCGAGGAAAGCCAGGGTTCATTTTGTTTCACAGGAGCCATAAAGGAATATGGATACCACGCATAATTCGTTGCCTGTGGTGCCAGCAATGCAAATTCACCCACATTCAACTCTTTCGCAAGGCCAAGAATATCTTCAGCCGTAGCACCACGACCATGGATCATGATCAGCGCTTTTTTCGCTTCCGACAATTTTTTTCCACGGTAGACGATTTTCTTTTGATGCATCGAAATAGAAATTTATAACGCGGGTAAAATTTTCTCAATTTCTGCGCGACGACTTTCAAACTGACTTGGCAATTTCAAATTTTTTCCTAATTCATCAAGAGGTTCATCAACTGTAAAACCCGGATTGTCTGTCGCTATTTCAAATAATACACCACCTGGCTCCCTGAAATAAAGTGAGAAAAAATAATTGCGGTCGATCTGCGGAGTGATCTGGTAACCTGCCTTCACGATCAACTCGCGATAATACATCTGCGTTTGTTCATCCTTCACACGAAAGGCAATATGATGAATGGTGCCGCCCGCTCCAACGCCGCGCTCGCCCCGTACCTCTACAATATCAATAACGGAAGCTGTTTCAATCGCATCTGTTTTATACCTGTACCGGTTATCTTCATGACCTATCGATGTATACCCAAGAAGCACAAGGACTTTTTCAGTGGCAGCCCTTTGATTCAATGTAAGCGTTACGCTATGAAATCCCTTTGTCGCTACATCTGCTGAAATACTCTGATTTGCCCACCCTACTCTCCCGTCAATTTGTTTTGAAACAAGCATCGTGACAGGCAATCCATCAGGATCATTGAACGATATATAATCTTCACCAAAACGCTTCCCGCTATCATTCAATTTTATGCTTAGATCATCAAGCCGCTTTTTCCAGAAATCAAGACTTCCTTCCGGAACAGAGTACACAACTTCTGTTGCCTGACCTGCACCCTGCGCACCCTGACGTATTCCATCCCATGGAAAGAATGTAAGTATACTTCCGGGCGAACCCGTCTCATCTCCAAAATAAAAATGATATGTATGAGGATCATCAAAATTGACAGTCCTTTTCACAAGCCGCAAGCCCAGGACTTTTGTATAAAAATCATAGTTCCGTTTTGCATTACCTGCAATGGCTGTAACGTGATGCAAACCAAGTATCCTGTTTTCCATACAGCAAAGGTATTCCAGGAACCAATTTAATTGTATTGCGTATAAGAATAATACCATATTGTGTAATGAACTATGTCTGTAGACCCTATAAGTTTACCCTGACATAAATTCTATTCACTTTTAATGTATCCAAAGATGGCAGAGCGCAATCAAAATTCAGGCACAGGGAATAATCCAGGGATTCCTGGCGATAAATCCGGTAACAATGCGGGAAAGATTCATCACAAAGGGGGTGACAACGGTAAGAGAAGTGATAGTGTGGAAGAGGAAAATACTGACAAGAACACAAAAAACACCGAATACATGAATCAGGAAAAAGAACGTCAGGACTCTAAAAGTAATACTGATACCAGGACAGGGAGTGATACAGGATCAGGAAATAATTCCGGAACTGGAAATTATTCGGGTCGAGAAGGACATCAGAATAACGAAACAGGTGGTGGTGGTAACCACGGTGGTCACAACGGAACTAAAGGAGGCAACGATAGTGGCAAAGGAACCAATAGTGGCAAAGGCGGCGGTGGACGAAGTGGTCGCTAATCTTGTTATTTGTCGAGTAAAATATTCAGGACTAAAGTGTGAAAACTTTAGTCCTTTTTATTTACCTGAATTACTGCTTGCGTAGAGAGACTATCTTCGGCCATATGGAATTTGGATTATACACATTTGCAGATGTACCAACCGGAACAACACAAATAGCATTGACCACACATCAGCGTTTCCGTGAACTCATGGAAGAAATCAGGTTGGCAGATGAACTTGGCCTGGATGTTTTCGGTGTGGGTGAACATCATCGCGTGGATTATGCAGTGTCATCTCCTGCTACTGTATTAGCAGCAGCAGCGGTGATCACAAAAAAAATTAAGTTGACAAGCGCTGTTACTGTTTTAAGTTCCGATGATCCCGTAAGAGTCTATCAGCAATTCGCAACTGTCGATCAATTGTCGGCAGGCAGGGCTGAGATCATGGTGGGTCGTGGATCGTTTATTGAATCTTATCCGCTGTTCGGTTATGATCTTGAAGATTATGATGCATTATTCGAAGAAAAACTAAACATGCTTCTCGCGCTTAATAAATCCGACATCATCCATTGGGAAGGAAAATTTACACAGCGTATAAAGCAAATGGGAATCTATCCAAGACCTTTCCAAAAATCAATACCCATCTGGCAGGCTGTTGGCGGAACACCTGCATCAGCAGTACGCGCTGGTAAACTCGGATTACCTCTGGCACTGGCCATCATCGGCGGCATGCCAAAACAGTTTGTGAGTTTTATTAACCTGTATCGTGACATCTGGCATCAGCATAATCACACGGCACCATTTCAACTTGGAATCAATACACATGTGTATGTCGCTGAAGATTCGAGACAAGCCGCTGATGAATTTTATCCTTCATACGCTACAGTCATGAGCCGCATTGGAAAAGAAAGAGGTTGGCAACCTCTGACGCGTGATCAGTTTGAAGCAATGCGGTCACCACAAGGATCACTGATGGTGGGAAGTCCACAACAAGTGATTGATAAAATCCTGTACGAACATGAATTATTTGGCTTCACACGTTTCCTTGCCCAGATGAGCATGGGCGACCTGGTACACGAAAAAAATCTGAAGAGTATTGAATTGTTCGCAACTCGTGTGGTTCCTGAAGTGCGGAAAGCCTTAGGTTGATCATTCAACCTGTTTGCCCCTGTACGTCAACACACCACTTTCATATTTAAATTGCAGGATTGCCAGCTTGGGTGAATTGGTAATGCAGATTACACAAGTCTTCCCACTGCTATCAACTGCATCCAATCCGCAGATCGGATTGGCAGGGTTCGTTTTCGTAATGGTAAATTTTGTTTCCGTTCCATTATTAAAATCCAGGATCCATTCTTTTTCCGATACATATAGATCCGCATTGGGGATCAATGGCTGGCTCATCAGGATTGAAAACGTGAATTGCATGTCACCCCGGTGAGTTGGCACAGTAACCTTCATACTATCAAAAGGAGGTGGGGATGCTATAGTATCGACAGCAACAGCGTCCTTCTTAGACTCTACAGGTTTTGCTTTGCATCCTCCGGTTAGGATAACAACAAAGAAGGTAAGCATGGCAGGCACAAGAACAGGGAATATTCGTTTCATGGGGTGAAGTTCTAAAAATTAAAAGAAATAATGCACACCTGGATGCAATGTAGCCTGGATGCAATGCAACCTGCATGCAATGTAACGTGCATGCAATACAATGCGGTGGTAATGCACACATAGGCAGTAGAGACG
>JANPKZ010000343.1:0-5007 GCA_031426295.1 Saprospiraceae bacterium | reverse complement strand
AAGCGGTTGTTCATGATCATCTCCTGAGCCTTGAAGGTGCAGGACCTGAAGGAACATCCTTGATGGTTTCTGATGGCAGCCAGGAAGGCTGGTTGTATAAAAATGGTATGTTCCAATACCAGGAAGAAATGTACGATGTACTGGTGACAGAGCCTCCGTTCACTGATGAAAGAAGGGATCGAATAGAAGACAAAGACATCCTGGGAAGACCCAAAAAAGAATAACCTCAGCAGTTATTCAATCTTGGAGATCCGTTTCACCGCGACTATTTTTCCACTTATATCTACCAGCATCACGCTGTATAAGCCTGCTGGAATTGAGGAAATATTTACTTGGCCATTTTGTAAAGGCATCTGAGTCCGTATCCCTGCAACATCCATCAATATCACAGTTTGAACTCCTGCATAGGGTAAGATCTCAAACTGATCTTTCGCAGGATTGGGAAATACTTTGTAGTACTCATTCGTCAATGGATCAAAAATACTGGTGATCACCTCTGAAACAACATTGTTGCGTGACAGAAGCCATTTCTCAGGGTCGATGCCAACAGAATCAACATTTCCATTTCCGATAAAGAATGATGTGCGCTGATCCTGATGTGTGTGATTGATCACAAAGATCTGATCAACACCATTCACCTTCACCAGCACCGGTACCGGCATTTCGAAGAAATCTACAGATTCGTGAGAAGTCGTCTGGCTTAACCATGTGACAATTGAATCCGATTGTTGTGTCCATCGCAGATTGTAAGATGGAAATCCCTGGCCATAAAACCAGTCTTCCAGGAACTCATCAAAATCTTTGCCGGACTCAGCTTCAAGGTATGCCTGTAAGTCTGATGTTCGAGCAAATTCATAAGCGGTACCCGAACCATCAAGATATTCCCTGCAAGCCTGAAAGAATGCATCATCGCCCATGATCCATCTCAACATGTGAAGCAGATATGCTCCCTTGTTGTACGATAACCTTCCATGAAATATGCGGGCAACACTGGTTGTATCATTCACCCAAACAGAGCCTCCAGGTTGATTCGTAACAGAATTTATTGTTGCAGTTTTCCATTGTTCCCATTGGTTCTCAGGACTAATGTCTTCCAATACCAACGCCGCGAGATACGTTGCAAATCCTTCATTTAGCCAAATGTCTTCCCATGATCCGCAGGTTACTTTATTGCCAAACCATTGATGGGCCATTTCATGCGCCTGAAGCCCAAAACTAAAACTACCCATGAAGCTCATTGTCTGATGTTCTTCACCGCCGCCCCAGCCAAATTGTGCATGACCATACTTTTCTTCAGAAAAAGGGTAGAGGCCAAATTTTTCATTAAAAAATTCCATGATGCCTACTGATGCTTGTGTTGCTTGTTTGGTTGCATCGACGGTTTCAGGATATACGTAGTTTAATATTTCAAGTGAGTCACCATTTTCAAGCTGGACATAATGACTGTAAGCTGCATAGTTAGTGACAGCCAATGCAATGAGGTAATTGACGATCGGGTAGCGGTGTGACCAATGATGGATCAGTTTGCCATCAGTTTCTGTAATGCTGACGAGCTTGCCATTGCTGGCAGCAAGATTATTCAATGGGGTAGTGATGTAGATATCAACGGAGTCCACCTTATCAATCAAGTCCATTTTTGAAGGCCACCAATCCCTCGCGCCATAAGGTTCGGAGAGTGTCCAGATAATATTGGCATCTGCATGTGACCCTTGTTCGAAAGAACCAAAGCCATTGGATGGTGGTGTTCCCTGGTAGAGGATCCTTATAGTATCACTTTGTCCCGGCTGCAATGTTTTGCCCAAAGGAATGGTCAGTAAATTATTAGAGTACGTATGATTTACTTGAAGGGAGGTATTAAATACCCCATCAACCTGGAGACCATCGGAAAGATCCAGGTATAAGGTCTTCAGGTCAGGCACGAGGCTTTTAAAGTGATAGATGATTTCACCTTGGATATAATAATTCTCCGGATTGATTTCCCAGTGCATTTCCTGGTAATACATATCAGTTTCGTGGGCATGTGCATTTCGCTCGTCACCACGTGTCAGGATATGTGTTTCGGCGTGGCTCTGTTCCTTACAGATGATCTCCTCCAGTTCCTGGGTCATCAGGTGATCGCCCTGGGCTGAAAGGAAAAATGGGAACAGGAGGTAAGTAAAGATGGAAAGGAATGTCAGGGATCTCTTCATGGTGTAAAAATAACCGAATTCAGTGCCATAGAGTTGCGTGAGAAGGTACTTGACTTTCAAATGACAAAACCAGGTTAAGGAAAATGAAAAAAGCCCGATCCGGGAAACGAATCAGGCTTTTTACTAAAAACGATATACTCTATTCGAATAGAATCGGTTATTCTTCCTCGGAGAAAGCTCCGTCCGTTACGATGTTAACGAATGTACGGTCACGTTTGCGGGTTTGAAATTTGACTACGCCATCTGTGAGAGCATAGAGTGTAAAATCTTTTCCGATTCCCACATTGCGGCCCGGGTGGAATTTGGTGCCACGCTGACGTATAATGATGTTACCTGCGATGGCAGTCTGACCGCCAAAAAGTTTTACGCCAAGTCGTTTGGATTTACTATCCCGTCCGTTATCGCTACTACCTACACCTTTCTTATGTGCCATGTTATCAGGACTTTAGTGTGTTATACTTACTTATTAGATTGAAATGCTGTCAATGCGGATCTTCGTGTAATTCTGGCGGTGGCCTTTCTTTACTTTATATCCTTTACGTCTTTTCTTCTTGAAGACGATAACCTTATCACCTTTGACATGGCCAAGAACGATGGCAGAAACGGAAGCATTATCAAGGGCAGGGGTGCCGATTGTTACAGATCCCTCATTCTCAGTCAGTAAGATGCGGTCGAATGACAGGTTATCACCTACTTCTGCCTGCTGAAGGTCGACGTAGATCTCCTGTCCCTGCTTTACTTTATATTGTCTGTTGTTGACATCCAGAATCGCGTACATGGTCGAAAGACTCTTTGGTTATTTATTAAATGGCCGGCAAAGGTAATTAATATGTGGGAGAATCTACAAGTGTTTTGCAAATTTTCCCTATATCAGTTCCCTGAGGTTAAAAGTCTTTTTCATGTACTTCTTGTCCCGCAGCACGATCAGGCGGATCTTTTTGCCAGGGTTTTTCTGGAGAATGGAGTTAAGCGTGTTTAGATTATAGAAATGACTGGGCAGACCCTGGATCTTTGACAGGACATCATCGGGCAGAATACCGGCCTCCGCGGCTGGAGAATTGGGGATGACATCCCTGACGATAAATTGATCAAACGCAACGCCATAGGCAAAAATGACAAGTCCACTCCTGTCCATCGTAAAAGGCTCCTGGCGTTTTTTATAAGGCCGCAGCATCATCTGGCTGTGGATATAATCGAAATACACACAAAAACGACTGAGTAATTGATTTCCCAGTATCCCATTACGGAACCGGTCCTTGTCCACCAGCCAATCTGTATCTATATCCTGGAAGCTGGTCAGCACCCCGGGAAACTGTACTTCCCCGACTGATAATTTATTGATCCTCCCAATATAGCCTTCAATATATCCCCCGAGCCCCATGCCGAGCTTTCCTTTGATCACATTTGTTGGAAGGCGTAGGGCTGCGTTGGAATTATTATGCAAAAGCAGGGGTACACCAGCACCTGTATCAACCAGCAGGTCCACCGTTACGACTGTACCGTCCTGCAGTGTAGTCTCCGCATCCACATAGGGTTTATTCGTTTTCATGCGGATGGGAAGGCTGATAAAATCATCAGGTTTGACAAATGTGGCAGGATTGTGCAACGTAAGACGCTGACTCCGATAATCAATATTGATAATCAGGTTCCGGAAAAATCCACCACCAAGTAATCCATCGATTGGAGTTCCAACTAATTCTTCCAGGTCGAAATAGTCTTCTTCCAAAACTAAAAGATCCGCTGTACCGGGGGCAAGACCTGATATTTCAAGAAGTGCGTTGCGTGTGATGAGCGCGTGTATTTTACGACTGAGATCTGATCCTAATATGGGAATGCGCTTATCATACTCCACATGCAGCAGGTCTGTGTATTCACGTTTGAATAAAATGACGTGTTCTGCGCCGGTATCAAATATGAGGTGTACAGGGAACATACCATACATCCGTACTTCCAGGATGATGAAGTTGTTGATGTATTGAAATGGAATAGAAACCTTTTTTCGCCCCTGCAGCAGATCGATCGGCTGGTAGCCTCCTGATGTCTGGGCATAAAGGGTGATGGACATGACGATCAACCAGGCAGCAGTAAAGAAACGAATGAGGGTTGTGTTCATAGAGCGTAATTAACAGGTTGCCCTGGGAATGACTATGTTGATCTGGTAAACCGTCGTGTCACAAAATAACATTTATCTTTCTATCGCCTGAATTGCCCATATCGATGTCTCAACCCTTAAAAAAATCAATTCATTTTTTTGGATTGACCATGATTGCTGTGGGTGCCTGCATTGGTGCCGGTATTTTTATTTCTCCGTCTGATGTTGCATCACAGTTATCCTCCGGATGGCAGATACTAGTTGTATGGCTGATCGGAGGGGTCGTGACGATCACCGGGGCATTAACTTTTGGAGAACTGGCCGCAAGATTTCCGGGTACAGGTGGAGTTTATATCTACCTGAAGGAAGCGTATGGTGACATGGTCGCATTTCTTTATGGATGGTCAATTCTTACTGTAATTACTTCCGGGGCAATTGCCGCCTTATGTCTTGCCTTTGCCAGGTATATTTCTATTGTCTTTCATGCGCCCGTAGCCTTGCAGATGCCAATCGGAATGGCAGCACTCCTGATCGTAACTGTGATCAATATTATTGGTGTCAAATATTCAGCGATATTCTCCAGTGGTATGACCGTGATCAAAGTGATTGGTATCGGGATGATCATCATTGTCTGCCTTGTATTCGGTGGGCAGTTTATTCCAAATTTATCAGGCGCGACGCTTGATCCGGGAAAGGTTTCATTTGGGATTGCATTGATCGGTGTAC
>JANPKZ010000342.1:0-6375 GCA_031426295.1 Saprospiraceae bacterium | reverse complement strand
TGCAACATCTGCAGGATAATAAATTTCTGTAGAGATACCCCGGTTATTTCGTGAGGTGTCTATAAACGTAATGGCCGTATGCCCGATTTGAAATTGCTGTGCATAAAGATTACTGCAGAGCAATACACTCAAAAGGAAGATATAATGTGTTTTCATGATTAACGTGTATCTATTCATATATTGTCAACCTGGCACGGAAGGGATTTCATTCTTAAGATAACCTGTTCCTTTTGTAAAAGTAATATTCAAATAAACTATTCGTTCTTTTTTAGAAATTAAATTCAAATATTCTGTCTTCTGAAGCTGTATTATTTTTGTCAATTCGTCATACAATTTGTCTATTTTGAATTCCTCAATCTCAATAGTCATACTTAAAGAAATGTCTGAAAAGAGATGAAAGTTAACCATGTATCCAAACTTTGAAACCACACGCTGAATTTTATGAATCGCCGAGTGTCTTTCATCGTTACTAAATCCTGACCAAAATATATTCTCCATTAAGCTCTGGTAATATAAGCGTTGATTGGCATCTTTGTATGCTGAACGTCAACTGATTTGGATTTTGCGATGGAGAGCTTTAGTACCAAACCGTGAAAGCACGACACCAGCGCTTTGCTAAACGGCTGTTAGAAGTTGGCATTCTATACAGATTGGTATTGTGATGCTGGTCGTTTTTCAATTTTTAATCCTCAGTATGGGTCAGATTATACGTAACGCTTTTATATTCCAGTTCCCCATACGTAAAATCACCATCTGGCTTCTGATATATGAGTTTTGCTTTGCCGGGCAATAAGTATCTACCTGCCATTTTGTAATCTTCAACGGGTGTGGCCCAGGGGGAGCTAGTATATATTTTGCCATCGGTTTCATATCTATCATTGCTGATGAAGTTTATCAATTCACCTTTTTCATTAAAATAAAGCAAAGCACTGATACTATTATTGCCATTTGTATATATCCCTTTAACTGTACTTTCGTTTATGACTTCCCAGGTAATCCTGCTGTCAATGAGTGTAGCCGGGGCAATAAAGCACATATCGTTGAATAGAGTCACCGTTTCAGCCCGGTTCATTTTATCACCTTTAGCATCTACCACATTCAACCAATTCAACATTTTAACTTCAAAAGTTGCAGTTTCATTTCGATATATATGCAGCCCTGTTGCAGGCAAGCCCATCTTGCTTGCTTCCATATAAAAGTAGCGTGAGGGTTTTTGGAAGAAATTATATTGAACAGACTGCATCTGCATGTATTTATCATCAGGTTTGCCACGCATACCACCTACAAACTCTGCCCGGAAATTTTTCACCTTTGGCTGTCCTACTGATTTGGTATAATGAAGATACTTTTGAACCACCGCTGGCAAATGAACAATATCCTTTTCAGTCAGGATATCTGTTGAAATGGTGTTGTTATTTGAGAAGTCCAATGTCACTTGATTCGTAAACTGACTTTTCAATACATACGAACCAAAACCAACGAAAGAAACCAATAAGATAATCAGGTTAGCGATTGTGCCAAACCTGGCATCTTTCCAAAACATAACGACAAGGGCTTGAGAAACGATAACGGCGATCAGACCGGCTAGCCAGGCATATTTTGAATTTGAAAAATGCAAAATTCCATAAATTATAAAAAAGGCTGTTGCGGTAAGCCATAATAACCCCATTGGTTTGGATATGGGAAGGGTCAGGTTAGGTACTTCATGAAACCCAAAGGCTTTTACAAACCCGAGCAAGTGGATGATTGCGTGTATGACTAGGATTATGCCAAAAATGAATTTCATATTATATCAAAATTGTGATGAATTCTACTTATCTGCTAACGTTACTCTCGCATGTAGTATATCGCTGACAAAAATATCTTTAACCCTTTTTGGTTCTTCAAAATGAGGACTATGTGCTGAATTCTCAAATGTATAGAATCCTTTAACCGGTGCATGAAGTGCCTCAAAATACTTTTTAGCCAGTGGATATGCTACTGTATAATCATACCGACCATGAAAAAAATATACCGGTATACTTATTTCATTCATTTGTTTCGTCAAGTCCGTAGTGATCATGCTATTCCAAAGAGGATGGACACCGGATAGAGATTTAGCCCGCCATAAATTGAATTTCTCCTTTGGCGTATACTCTCTACACATCAGAGAAGGTATAAATATACCCACCGGTACAGAATTCATGTCATGTGTTGTCCCTACACCAAGGCTGTGCATTGCACGGTCACGCAGCCTGAGGTATCCGTATGGAATGCTGTCAATAACCGGTGAAGCTTCCAGCTGTTTTATCATTTTTTTGTTCCCTGAATCTTTATATTTATTTAGGACATATTCATAGGCCATTTTTTCTGATAGAAATTGGTTGGACATTTGCCCAACTCCAATGTAGGCATGATATAGCTGGGGTGCACTTGCTGCTG
The DNA here is from genome assembly GCA_031426295.1 of Saprospiraceae bacterium. GTDB lineage: Bacteria > Bacteroidota > Bacteroidia > Chitinophagales > Saprospiraceae > Opimibacter. The sequence goes on along the minus strand of JANPKZ010000342.1, from coordinate 3,954 downwards.
CCTGTATGCCAATGAAAGTTCCCCCCGAACGCCCCATGAGGTAAATCTTTTCCTGTCGAAAGCGAGTGCGCAGGTAATTGGTAACCTCTTTTGTATCGGATATCATTTGATCAAGGGTAATGGACTCCACTGGCATATTGGCAGTATAGGATAGTCCTGAGCCACGCTGTTCCCACCATACCACCGTAAAATAGTCTTCAAGCCCGGTCGGGTAATTCTGAGTAAGGAAATAATCTGGTATACCGCCGTGCAGATAAAGCAAAACCGGGTTTTCCTGGTTTTTGCTTTTGATAATCATCCCCTGTCTTATACCGCCTATTGTAATGAACGTTTTTTCAGAAATACTTCCACTTAAATGGTTGCCTTGATTATCCAGAAATGGTTTGGGGTTCCCCGGGCTATAGAGTAACACGATACCTGTAAATAAAAAAAAAAGACCTATGGTGACAACAAATAAAATCAGTATCATTTGCTTGAAATATTTTACATGCGCAATCATAGGTATCCTATTCTATTTGCCTCTTTCTACTCCAATTTTTTGAATATCAGGATTTCTCGTTTAGAGAATATTGGTTGTTACACTTTGTTTCTTGTTTTCATTCATCAGGTAACCTCCGAGTCCTGTCAGCCACAATAGGATTGGATATGCCACCCATCTTTCTGTTCCTCCCATACCTATCGAAGAAACTAAAAAAGACGGGAAGAACATGGCAAGAAACCATACAGTTAAAGCAATTGCACCGAGTGCGATGCCGAAATATTTATAAGGGGATTTAACGATTTTGAACGCTGTAATGGCCGAAAGTCCACCTGATAAAAAAACCAGCATGGAGCTTAACCCATGATATGGATCTATGTTTCCGGGAAAAATACCCACACCTATGAGGCCCAAGCCGAAAAGACTAAATGGAATCGTGAAGAGAAGTTTTTTAAATAATTTGTGCTGAAGAAAAGCAGATACAAGAACGCATATTCCAGCCATCAGCATGGAAAAATTGAATAGTGTAGCTGAAGGCTCAAAGATTAAACTATTGGGAGGTCTTGTAGCACCCAGGTCACTTATCTCGTTTTTAAAAGTGGTGTACACTACCGGATAAAATGCTTCTGCCGTTATGATACCCATAAAGGCTAATGAGCCCGCTAAAAAAAGTAATGCTCCGGAAAGCCTAATCAGATTGATCATAATAAATTTATTTGGGGATCTGGTTCACTTTAAAATACAATCACATAACAGGAAAGTGCGATGATCAAATCATGCATAATCCCACTATTAAAAAAGGTCGTACATGTAATTAAAATTTGTGTGTTATGAGCAAGTGCCGTAACATGTAGATCACGGCACTTATTTCTTTACCAAAGAGTTCAATCAAAACGCAACAGATAGAGACAATCCCGCAGAGAGATAGTTTAGTTCTACAGAGGACGTAGAAACCAATTTTAACTTGCATACTATTATCTCGTTTGATTACATCTATCATTTCGGATGTAAAGCTGTATGTAATCAACTCAGTATTTAATGATTATGGTTATGTATTTCTATGTTTAGTATCATAGATTATGCTAGAATTGCTTGACCTGGATTAGGCATTACAATAATATTGATATGGATGAAACAGATTCATGTACTGTGTCGGCGCTAATCCTTTACACACCGGATCGAACTACCATTTTGCATTTTACCTGTAACCTGAAGTGCTTCAGGAGAACGGTTTAACAAAAGAATTGCTTCGGCATCTGAACTGCCGGGAAGATATTCGGTAGAGGTCCACCAATAACCATAATCACCAAGAGATGCATAGGTTCCATTGTCCAGCCGGGATCCTGCTGGTAGTGCTATGAAATCACTACTATTGGTAGCTCCTGCATTTGGTACATGCCAGTGGGAGAAACCGGACTCCTTTAATGCTCCACCTGCTAAAGGATAATCTCCAACTGCCTGAATGAGGGCCTTCCATTCCTCTAATGTGGGTACATGCCAGCCTTGTGGTGCTATTTTACGCGGATCAATAGCTGCATACCAATTGTAGAGTTTGCCATACCGGTCATCGTTAGCCGGATCATTGTTATAAACAGAATACGCACCTGATGTTGTGTTCCGCCATAGATCTTCATTTAGACCTGTGGTTATATCGTCTCCATTATTGTAGCGAGTCGTCTTCAGATTTTCTTTCATCCATGTCTGGCTACCTATTGTAACGATATTATAAACATTCCCATCTATATCTGTCACTGTGGTTTCAGATTTAGACTCAGTTACAAAGCTCAGTTCATTGCCATAAGCTGTGCCCTCACTATTCGTTGCATAAGCACGGATATAATAGGTTGTGTTCGGAAGTAAGTCTGTCATGGTACTGCCGTAATTACCCGTTCCTGATCCATCATTTGTTTTTGAATCTCTTGTGAAAGGGACAGGTCGTCTGCTCCAGCAAATGCCCTTTGCCAGCACCACGTTCCCTGCATCAGATGTTACAATTCCTCCTGCCTGTGCTGTATTCGATGTTATGCCTATTATGGCCGTAGTATATACAACAGGAATTGCTATCACATCAGGACCCGATGGACTGCAGGAATACAATCCAACATTCAAGATCATGGCTACTAAAATTAACTTTTTCATAAAAAGAAATTAAGCTTGTTCAACTTCAATAAGATTATTTCATCGATTTATAAAAATCACTTCTGGCGAAAATGTGACACAGAGAGTATTCATGAAAACTACAGTAGGTTATTATATGTAATATTGCAAATATGCTTTCCAGCCATAATGAATTCCATACGTATTTATCAGTATAGTTGAACCTCTATCTGGTAATTCATTCACAGCCTTTTATGAAAAATGGGATTGTAAACTTCTGTTTGCTAAAAAACACCACCCTTATATCATTCTGAAATATCCAACTCAGGACGAAGGAGCATGATTTTCTATCGTCGATCAGACAAATGAGCTTGCCGATTCATGTGGCGTCGATCATTTATTGAGAGTGAGCCCCGTCTAACCCCCTACCCCCTGAAAGGGGGACCTTAGTTTATTCAGTAAATTGAAAAATCAAATTTCCCCCTTTCAGGGGGTAGGGGGTTAGATGGATCGAGTCAAACATTCCATTCAAGTTTACCCACAAAATCCTGTAATCAAAAAGTCACTCCACACGATCCTGGATGGGCTCTTCCATACACTTCGAAATGCCATTTTCTCCTTCTCATTTCGACAAACTTCCTTTCAATTAGATAATGCGCCGGAGATCCATTCGATATCGACAAGGTCCAAAATTCTGAAAAAGAACCCTTTGTAAGATATTTTGTCCTACACAGGCCTCATAATTACATTTTTTATCCTATTTCACAGAACTCTAAAGACTTTTTATCTGTTAAAATGTATCTTTGACCATAATTTCACTACGAATGACCGATTTTTCAATACAAATTGCCCAGGAACTCCACATCCCTTTCACCCCCGCCATATGCGCGGAAATGGAGACCTCGGCCCTTGTAAGAGGCACCGGTATTGCCAAACGCTCACCTGATTACCTGGACCAGAAAATCCGCGAACGCAAAGCTGTCATCGCCATCGGCCCCGAAGGCCAATGGGCCGGCTTCTGCTATATCGAAACCTGGCAATCAGAAGAATATGTAGCCAACTCCGGCCTCATCATCAACCCTGAATTCAGACGCATGGGTTTGGCCACGATGATCAAGGAAAAGATCTTTGAACTCTCCCGCACCAAATTTCCTGATGCGAAAATCTTCGGTCTTACCACTGGCCTCGCAGTCATGAAAATAAATTCGGACCTGGGGTACGAACCTGTCACCTATTCTGAGATCACCAGTGACGAACTCTTCTGGGCCGGCTGCAGAAGCTGTGTCAACTTCGACATCCTCACACAGATATGTTTTAAAAACTGTATGTGCACGGCCATGCTCTACGATCCATAAGAAAAAGCAAAACAACAACCTGTT
>JANPKZ010000341.1:0-11091 GCA_031426295.1 Saprospiraceae bacterium | reverse complement strand
GAAATATCAAAGCCACTGACTAATCGGCCTTGCGTATCAAGTATAGTGAAACTGATCTCATCACCAACAATGGTATTATCTGGTTTCAGGTACATCTCATCTCCGGTCACGGGATTCGGATAGACAGTGAAGTGACCAGATTGGCCATAATCATCATGTACACTAACGCCGCCCTCTGTCACCCTAAAATTGTCGACATGCACTTTCAGGTAATAATCACCTGACCCTTCAGTAGTATCCTGGGCAGAAAATATAATTTTTACATCTTCACGCGGAATAGAAGGGTTGATTTTTTCACTGAATGTCAACCATGTGCCAAACGTAGCAGGATTCATAAATTCTGCAAGCAATGTGGTGTCTTCAGGTGTAGCAAGCCAAACTTTAAATCCTACATATTGATTTGGCGGGTATTCACACAACCAATAGTCAAATGAGATGCGTGGGAGTACAAGTGATGACAGATCCATTGAAGGAGAAGTAAGGATCGTGGTGCCTCCACTTACTTCGTCAGCTTGTGCATTGGGTGTACTGCCGAGACCTGTCGAATATACATTGGACCCAACATCATACGGTGAATCTGTAGGAGATCCGCACAACCAGTTAGAGAACAGTCGCTGTTCTCTTGGAATGCCTCTGGCCCATTCACCTTCAGTTACAAAGCCGGATACTGTCCAGCCAAGATCGAGATCAAAATCATCTTCATACCCACGATCCAATTGCATAATTATATAATCATTTTGATTGAGTTGAAGTATGGATTGGTAAGCCATAAGGCCCCAAATGCCCGCTTGCAATTCATACTCTGCCTGATAAACAGAATTCATAAAAAACTCACCATTGGAATCTGTGATGGCCTCGAACACTCCATGATATCCTTGTACCGAAACTTTGGCCCCTTCTACAGGAAGTCCATTTTGATCCAATACTTTGCCTGAAAATGTGTGTACTGGTAATGGACTTAATTCAATGGTAGGTGTGAGAACCTCTCCGTTTACAAAAACGGCTGAAACAATTTTTTCAGCATATCCAACTTTCTGTACACGAATATTAAATGTGCCGGGTACAGCTTTACCCGTTTTGAAAGTGCCATCGATCTTTGTGGTTTGTGGTAATACAATTTCATCGCTAAGGATGGTAACTGTAGCACCCTGCAATGGAAGTTTTGTAATCGAATCAATTACACTTCCTTCCAAAAATGCAGCACGAACATAATTCGGTACAAAAACAAAAAGACCACTGGTGCGATCAGAAGCAAGTATTTTTCCAGAAGGTAAAAAGGGATACGATCCCCATACGCCTTCATAGCCGCCATGTGCTCCCAGCCATGAATCAAAATTTCCAACCTCTACAAGATTATCGGGACGTGATCCATCGACGATCAATGTTCCGTTGGAGTAATATGCGACGATGATAAAATCATTCCATACAAATACGTTGTGGGGAATGGAACCAAGACCATCAGTGGCAGCCTGGCGGAAACGATCCACTTCTATGATGTTGGCAGGATCCTGAATATCATAAGCTGCTACATACGAATTGGCGCGTTCATCTGTCGTGTAGAGATAACGGCTGTCATCACTGAGCCAGGCATTATGGGTGAATTCGTTGGGGGTTTTAACACGACCTAGCGTCACAACGTTTTGGGGATCACTGATATCATAGATTGACAGATCTCCTGCATAGATTTCTGCGCTGTACAGGATGCTGTCGCGCGCATACACATCATGCGAATAGATTGCAGGTGCATAACCCAGGAAAATAGGGTCGGTTGGATTTGTTTTTACATCTACCATGACGACGCCACCTGAGTTAACATTAGTACCATTCAGATAGAGTATTCCATTCTCATCAGTAAATAATGTATGCGCTTTTTCAAAAGGTGCCTTTCCTGAAGCTGTGGGAAGAGAGTCTGACCAAATATAGGTTTCAACTGAGTCAGGCAGATACTGAAGATCGATGATCAGCAGGCCCACTCTTGCCTCAGAACTTACATAGGCATAGTGTCCGAACGTATTGATGTCGCGCCAGAGATTTGTTACTCCGGGAACAAATACAACTTCCTTCACAGGTGTCACATCGACATTTACTATAGATACACCATTATCCATACCGACAAGTGCATATTCACTGCCGTCAGGTGCGACCCATCCCCAAACATCATTGACACCTGCAGCATAATCCATGCTGTCCTGGAGTGTCATGTTGAGGTTTGATTGGGAGTGGAGGTAAGGAGGGAGGATAAAAGAAAGAAATAGAAAAACACTACTCGTCGTAAACACTTTCATACGTCAGATTTTGAACTAAGATCAAAAAGAGGCTCCAAATTAAGGATTTACAACCACTGCAATGGCCGATTAACAGTTCCTTTATAGGGTAGACTTCCACGGTTTGTAATCTGGCTGACTATTCTCAACATTTGATTCAGCAGGAGACGATCGCAAAGCCAGTACAGGACGGAGAGATTCAAAACATTGTTGAGGGAGTTTTTGATAGAGAGCGGTTCCTTCTGTTTTCCATTGGATCATTTCATCCGACACCTCCTTGATGATCTTTCCTGGGTTGCCCGCTACTATGCTGCGGTCCGGGATCTTTGACCCTGCCTTGATGAATGTGAGTGCTCCCACTATACATTCATCTCCGAGTTCGACCTCATCCATGATAACCGCATTCATCCCCACGAGACAATTTTTACCAATAATAGCACCGTGAATGACTGCCCCATGTCCTATGTGAGCCCCTTCCTGCAGGTATACCGTAATCCCGGGGAACATATGGATCGTACAGTTTTCCTGGACATTGCATCCGTCTTCGATGACAATCCCACCCCAGTCTCCGCGGATGGCGGCACCGGGACCAACGTAGACATTCTTCCCGATCCGGACATTGCCCGTCACTGCTGCCAATGGGTGGATGAATGAAGATGGATCGATGACGGGGATGTGGAGGCCGAAGCTGTAGATCATGATGGTCAAAGTTAGGCTGAACTGCCTTTATTTGTTAATTTTACAAATTCATAAACAATTGAATTGGTGGCATCGATCCACAATATCAGCATCGAGGGCATCAATGGAACAGAACTTAGGTTAGATCAATACCGGGGGAAAAAGCTCCTGATCGTAAATGTAGCTTCAAGGTGTGATTACACCCCGCAATATGGACAGCTGGAAGAATTGTACGAGCAATATGCAGATACACTCCACATATTAGGTTGTCCCTGTAATGATTTCGGCCAGCAGGAACCGGAAGGTGAAAAGAAGATTTTGACTTTTTGCCAGACGATGTACCAGGTAACTTTTCCATTGAGTAAAAAAATAAATATTCGTTCCGAACCTGTGCATCCATTATATCAGTGGTTGACGGACAAGGAGCAAAACGGGGTATCGGATAAAGAGGTAGAATGGAATTTTCAGAAATACGCAATCAGCCCACAAGGTGAATTGCAACATGTCTTTTCTCCGGAAACCTCCCCCCTCGATGATCAGATCTTAGCATGGATCGAATCCACCTGACAATCGTCAGGCATGAAACTATTAGACGATTTCGGACAGCCGTCCATCCGGCAGCAGTGGGATACCATCCTTCAGCAGGATAAGCTTCCGCATGCCATATTGTTGTACGGTGAACCCGGATCAGGTGTATTGGCTGGTGCACTATCTCTTGCCAACGATATCTTTTGCAATCATCCTAAGTCAGGTAAGGCATGTCGCGAGTGTGCTTCCTGCCATCGTGCCCAGAAATGGATCCACCCGGATATGCATTTCCTGCTTCCCCTGGCTGGAGCCAAATCCCTCACCCGCGACTATCTCGATCCCTGGAAAGAAGCCATGGCGGCCAATCCATGGCTGAATGTTTTCCAATGGACTCAATACTGCGACGTCGAAGGCAAACAAGTGGACATCCATAAAGAGGATATTGAAAAAACTACTTCAGCATTAAGTTTCTCAGCTTTTGAAGGGGGCCGGAAAGTCCTAATCATCTGGATGGCGCAGTTTTTGACTAAGGAAGGCAACCGCCTGCTGAAGATGATCGAGGAACCCATAGACCATACATATTTCATTCTGATCACCAATCAGCGTGAACAGATCCTCCCGACGATCCGGTCGAGGTGTATGCAGGTATATTTTCCTCCGATTGACGAAAAGGGAATTGCTGCTCTCCTGCATGATCAGTACAATGTCGAACCTTCGACAGCCCAACGCATCGCATTGCAGTCAGGCAATGACATGAATCATGCACTTCTTCTGGCGCAAAACTCGATGTTGAATTTCAAAGAAGAAATCACATCATGGTTTAGAATGATGCTGGCGAAAAAAGGAAATGACCTTGCCGCGTGGTCCACGAAAATGGGAAGCCAACCAAAAGAGGAACAAAAACAATTTGCCCTTTTTGCGATGTCGTCCGTGCGTGAAATTTTAAAAGAAAATAATCTTCAAACCCCATCAGCCAAAGACGGCAGGGAAATGATCCGCTACATGCATGATCATTTTCATCCCGAAGTATGGAATGATGTCATACAATTATTGCAATCCGCGCACGAGAAGATCATGCGGAATGCAAATACCAAACTCCTGTGGCTGAGTATATCGATCCACATTAAAAATCAATTGGCGGTCTATCGCCTTCAACATATAAATAGTTAAACCATGGCTTGTGCTACATGCTCGACCGGCTCTCCAAATGGTTGTCAGAATTCTGGCACCTGTTCGACAGGCGGTTGTAACAAAATGAATACACACGACTGGCTGGCGGCTTATGATTTTGAAGACCCCACCGGTACAGATATCCTTGAACTCAGTTTTAAAAAAGGTGCCCGCAAAGAATTTTATCGCAATCACGCAACTCATCCAGTCCAGACAAAAGATCTCGTCGTAGTCGATACCGGCACCGGATATGACGTAGGCGAAGTCTCACTATCAGGTGAGCTCGTGCGGTTGCAGATGAAAAAGAAAAAGATCAAGGAGCAGACGGTAACATTTCCTGTATTACGCATCGCGAATGAACGCGATATCGACAGGCTGAATGAATTTCGCGCGCTTGAAAAGAATACAATGATCCAGGCACGTGCTATTTCCAATACACTTGGCCTTGACATGAAAGTTTGTGATGTTGAGTATCGCGGTGATGGACGGAAAGCGACTTTCTATTATACAGCAGAAGGTCGTGTTGATTTTCGTGAATTGGTAAGATTGTATGCCAAAGAATTCCAGGTAAAGATTGAAATGCGCCAGATTGGTGCACGTCAGGAATCAGCACGGATAGGTGGTATCGGTTCTTGCGGAAGAGAATTATGTTGCTCTACATGGCTTACGGATTTTAAATCTGTGAACACACATGCGGCACGATACCAGAATCTCTCCATCAACCAGGCAAAGTTGTCAGGCCAGTGTGGTCGATTAAAATGTTGTCTCAATTACGAGCTCGATACGTACATGGAAGCCATTGAAGAATTTCCACAGGACGTAGATTATTTGAAATACAGAGGCGGAAATGCATCCATGATCAAGATGGATATTTTCAAACGACTTCTTTACTATTCAGTTGAAATTGAAAAAGGTCGGAATACGGTTATGGCACTCTCCATCGAACGAGTGAAGTGGATCAAGGATCAGAATCAGAAGGGCATGTATCCGGAGACATTGCAGGATCCTGTTGAGCTGGCGGCTATTGAAGAAAAACTTGACTTCGCGGATGACAGTGGTGATATCGAATTACCGGATATCCGCAAGAAGAAAAGAAATAATAAAAACAAAAAACGTTCTGACGGAAATCCACCAGCTGCTCCGGGTCAACCTCCTGCATCGAGGACACGACATGATTTCAAACAAGGTGATCAGCCGACTCGTAAACCAAGACCTGATGGCAATCGTCCGGAAGGAAAGGGTCCGCGTCCGGAAAGAAAGCCAAGGCCTGAAGGCGATAACCGTCCGCAACAAGAACGGGGTCCACGTCCTGAAAGAGGCCCAAGACCTGAGGGAGACAATCGTCCACCACGCGACAGGGGTCCACGTCCGGAAAGAGGACCACGACCAGAAGGTGACAATCGCCCACAACAACCCAGAGGTCCACGCCCTGAAAGGACGCCAAGACCTGAAGGAGAAAATGGTCCTCAACAACCGAATCAAAATCGTGAAGATGGGGGACAACAAAACCGGCCAGAAGGACAGAACAGAAATAAGAACAGGAATAAAAACAGGAATCGCAACAGGGGTCCACGGCCAGACGGAGATCGTCCGGGTGGGGACAGACCCGGTGGGGACAGACCTGCTCCTCCAACTAATCCAACAACATGAATTACGACCTGATCATTATTGGTTCAGGACCGGGTGGATATGTGGCCGCGATACGTGCGGCTCAACTCGGCATGAAAACAGCTATCATTGAAAAATATCCTACACTTGGAGGCACATGTCTCAATGTGGGATGTATTCCATCAAAAGCTTTACTCGACTCATCTGAGCATTTTCACCAGATGACACACAGCTTTAAAGATCATGGGATCATGGTTGATAAAAGCTCACTTGATCTTGCTCAGATGGTAAAACGCAAAAACGATGTTGTCAGCCAGACATGTGACGGGGTGAAGTTTTTGATGAAAAAAAAACAAGATTGATGTTCACTACGGTTTGGGTTCTTTTGTGGACAGCACGCATGTGAAAGTCACACAGGAAGGACAACCAGAAAATATTATCGAAGGGAAAAATATCATTATCGCTACAGGATCCAAACCTGTGACACCAGCTTCGATGAACTATGATAAAAAAAGAGTTATCACTTCAACCGAAGCACTGAACATCACGGAATTGCCCAAACATATGGTCCTCATTGGTGCCGGTGTAATTGGCCTTGAATTAGGTTCTGTATTTGCGCGGTTAGGAACCAAAGTAGAAGTGGTGGAATATATGGACCGCATTCTTCCGGGAGTGGATAGTGATTGTGCAAAAGAACTGCAACGATCATTAAAAAAATTGGGAGTCACATTTCACCTGAGTCATGAAGTGACTTCAGTTACTGGCACTGATACGAATGCAACGGTAAAGATGAAATCGCGTGATGGTGGTGAGGAAAAATCTCTTGAAACAGATTATTGTCTCATCGCAATCGGACGTCGTCCGTTTACTGAAGGCTTAGGTCTTGAAAATGCGGGTGTGAGCCTTGATGAAAAAGGAAAAGTGATCGTCAATGATCATCTGCAAACGAACGTTTCAAACATCTATGCAATTGGGGATGTCATCAAAGGTGCTATGCTGGCTCACAAAGCAGAGGAAGAAGGTGTGTACGTGTGTGAATTATTAGCAGGACAAAAACCGCATATCGATTATAACCTGATCCCCGGTGTTGTATACACCTGGCCAGAAATAGCATCAGTGGGAAAAACAGAAGAGACGCTCAAAGCAGAGGGAGTTGAATATAAAGTTGGAAAGTTTCCATTGAAGGCCTTGGGTCGTGCACGCGCGAGTGGTGATACAGAAGGTATCATCAAAGTCATTGCACATAAACACACAGATGAAGTATTGGGAGTTCATATGTTCAGTGCACGTGCTGCTGACATGATCATGGAGGCTGTGACGATCATGGAATTCCGTGGGTCAGCAGAGGATATGGCGAGGATATCGCATCCGCATCCAACATTTACTGAGGCTGTAAGGGAAGCTGCATTAGATGCGACAGAGAAAAGGGCTTTGCATATGTAATGCAAAGCCCTTTTTGCATTTTTACTTTTCTATAGGTAATTATTGGATTGCCGACAGTGTATCTATAAACTCCTTAGCCTCCACCTTAGCCTCCACCTTAGCCTCCACCTTAGCCTCCACCTTAGCCTTAGCCTTAGCCTCCGCCTTCGCCTTCGCCTTTACTTCTTCGTTGCGTACTGTCCGCTCACCCAACCCATATTTCCATCATAACATACCTTATACCATTTCTGTCCATCGACAGTCTTGTCATCCAGTTGTACCACTTCGTATCCTTTGTGTACCTGGAATAAGATGTTTTGTTTCGTGATATCGGGTTCAGCTCTGACGCGCACATTGTTACCTGTGATGGAATATGCGTTACCCTTACCGCACGTGGTAGTTTTTTCCGCGTCCTGAACAGGCTCTGAAGGTGCATCATCAGAAGTTTGTTCGGCAACGGCTTCTTCCGGGCCTTGCTCATCTTCTGCAGGACCTTCTGTTGAGGCGGCAACGCCTTTTTCAAATTCATGCCCTAAAGCAAGAATGTGTTGTGAAATGTCATTAAACAAAAATGACACTGTGGTTCCGGAACCATTATCAAAGTCAAGTGACTTCTTGTCAGAATTATAAGTGCCTGGTACTCCTTCAAACGGAGAGTCAAGATTGGTCTCAAAGGTGAAGGTCTTTCCGGTTTGGGTGATCGTGATTTGATTCGCGGCATCATCTGTCTGCTGCCAGGTGCCGGCAAATTTTGCGGATTTATCGGAGCAGGCAATCAATGTCAAAAAAATAGCTGGGAGGATGATATATGATTTCATTTTGTAATATGTATTTGGTGCGAATATAGAACTGAATTTTGAAAAAAAAGCACTCAGGCCGTTCCTTCTTCATTCACCTCATCATCGGCATGCCTGTCTGACGCGGCTGAGGCGATGAGTACCACCATCTCTCCCTTGACCTTTTCCGGCTTTTTGCCAAATTCATCCATTAACTGGCTGGCCGACCCGAAGTGATATTGTTCGTGCATTTTGGAGATCTCTCTCACGACACAGACCTTACGTTCATCACCTATGTGTTCCTTTATCTCACCAAGACATTTGATGAGACGGTAGGGCGATTCGTAGAGAATGACTGTGTTGGGAACAGCCTTCAGGTATTTCCAACGCGTGTTGCGTCCTTTCTTGTGGGGCAGAAATCCTTCAAAGTGAAACCTGTCACTGGGAAAGCCGGAGCCAACAAGCGCAGGCACAAATGCAGTCGGGCCCGGTAGCACGACGATCTCTAAATCAAGTTCCCTGCATCCACGGGCTAATAAAAATCCGGGATCCGATATGCCCGGAGTTCCTGCATCGGACACAAGTGCAATGGTCTTGCCTTCCTGCAACAACTGCATGACATTCTCTGTCGCCTGGTGCTCATTATGAGCATGATAGGAGCGCAAATGTGTGGTGATATTGTATTTGTCGAGCAGGCGCCGGGTTATACGGGTATCTTCTGCCAGGATCAGATCTGCTGTAGACAGTATCTCGATAGCGCGATACGTGATGTCGCCCAGGTTTCCGATGGGAGTGGGGACAATGTATAGCACGGGTTAGATGGGCTTGACCTCGAACGAATAAGATTCCATGATCATATTGGCGAGGAATTTCTGACATGCCTGATCGATCAGGGCTTTGGCAGCTTCCTCATCACCGGCTTCGAGAGTGATCTCGATGCGTTTGCCGATGCGTACATCCTGCACGCCATTGATGCCCACATGATCCATGTTGCGGGCTACCGTCTTACCCTGTGGATCGAGTAATTCCTTGTGGGGCATGATGTTGATGTCAGCTTTGAATTTCATAGGGGGCAAATGTAGTGAGTTGTGTTGTGAGTTGTGAGTTTTTCCGGGGTAAGTATTCTTTCTCAATAAATCTTCAGACCGAGATTAATAACACCGAGTAACAGATAAAGTAATAAGCCTGCAGGTATCGCAATAGGACCAATCGTAAAAACTCCAACCGCAATCGCGGCGAATAATACAATTGCAATCGTAATCGCCTTCTTAGGAGACTTTAATCCCGGAAGTTTTATTGGCAGGTGAAAAGCAATAATTACGATCACAGGAATAAGAATTACAAGGAATGGCATCTCTGCCACACTAAATCCAAAATCTTTATTCACAAATTGCGCCCAAAGCCAACCTGCGATTAGCATTGCTCCTGCAGGTGTTGCAAGGCCCCAGAAATAATGCTTATCGCGTGTATCTACATTAAACCGTGCAAGCCGCAGTCCGGCTGAAGCAACAGTTAATGCTGCTACGACACCAACCAACTGCTGGCTGAATCCTCCATCAACATACCGTGCACCCATGAAAAAGATCATCATGCCCGGCAGCACACCAAATGATACTACATCTGCCAGAGAATCCAATTGCACTCCAATCCCTCCAGCGACACCAAGTTTTCTCGCCAGTTGACCGTCAAGTATGTCAGCCACCAGACAGACTCCCATTAAAGCCAAAGCTGTAGGTATCAACGCATTACTCATCGCGATGACACCCAGCATACCGGCAGTCAGGTTGATGAGTGTCAATACATTAGGAAGGTGTGAAAGTAGTTTCATGATCCGAAGTTATTAAGGCTGCACCACATAGGATTGTTTAGTTCGGAGGTATAATGTACCGGTTGGGCGAATGGCGAATGATCATGCCCAACCCAGCACGATAACCAATCCGTCTTCTCAAGCGTTAAAGTACTGTTAGAAATGCCATTGTGTAGTCCATGTGAGGCAACAGGTGCAGCAACATAATTGTTAAATTTGTATCTACTAATGACATTTAAGTCACCCAAATGAGGACTTTTTACCTGGTTTTGAGTTTTGTGGTATCCGGCATAGCCCTCTATGGCCAACCGATCAATGATAATTGCAATACAGCATTTCATATTGCCAATACGGACACCTGGTGCAGTGATCCGGGTGCTTACACGAATGTTAATGCCACACCCTTTATAGGCACGCCCCCAACCAATCCCTGTTTCCTCGACCTGACCAATGAAGTATGGTTTACTTTCATTCCACAAACTCCGGCAATCTATTTCCGGGTGTCAGGTATGGTAAACGGACTGGGAACTCTTCGAAATCCAGCCATTGCAGTATTCGATGGTAGTTGCACGAACCTAAACAGGGTTGGATGTAATATCGTATCCTCTACAACTAACCAGGTTGAACTTTCAGTCACAAACCTTGTGATCGGACAGGTGTACTATCTGTTGGTCGAAGGACAAAATAATTTTTCAGGCACTTTCCAGATTTGCGTGGAAGGGTTTATTCCTCCTCCAATCCCTCAATCAGACTGTGGTACTGCAGTAATCCTGTGCGATAAATCGGAATTTGTAATCGATACGATTTTAGGTGTGGGTATACAGGATCCAGATGTGAC
>JANPKZ010000340.1:0-2261 GCA_031426295.1 Saprospiraceae bacterium | reverse complement strand
CATTAAAATATTAGTTGGATCATTGGGAGGAAATGCTTCAAAAAAACGGGTGGCGCTCGGAAATTTCTTTTTCAATGTGGTGCTTACAGTATTGGCCTATGTATTACTAAAACCGATTCTTCTTTTGATCACCGATGTGATGAAAGTCAGGGACCAGCTCATTGGTCTGGTTATTTTTTCGACACTGCTCAATTTAGTCAGCATAATTATATTTCTCCCCTTCCTGACACCATTTGCCAAATTCCTGGAACGGTTTTTTAAGGATACAGATGACTCTGCTGCTGCCTATATTGGTCAGGCACATACCAAAGAACCGGAAACGGCGCTGGATTTATTTAAAAGGGAAACGGAATACTTTATTCATAACTCCATGCTTTTTAATCTTGGACTTTTTGATATTGATACCAAGGCACTTTGTGACCATCCTGAGTTTACATCCCTCAATGAGAAAAGAAAATTCTTTTCAAAAACTGTTGATGAAAAATACGAGTTTCTGAAACAGGTACAGGGCGAATTGCAGGCATTTTATCTTTCGCTGCGTACAAAAGTGAGGGATGAACAGAGCGCCCCGCTCAATCAATTGATTTCGGCTGTCCGTAGTTCCATGCATTCGGTAAAAAGTATGAAGGATGTTTCGAGTAACATCTCGGATCTCAGACGTTCAGCAACTGATATCAAATTCAATTTATTTACACACCAGAAAGCACAAACAGAAGAATTATACCGTCAGCTATCAGCCTTGTTGAATCAGGAAACCGGGGCCAGGTTTGAAGCCCTTCAATCCATATTTGCTGGTATACAAGAGAACTACAGTTTCACGCTCAATAATTTTTATAAAGAGGCACAGGATGCACCGATTGAAGATTTAGACATCACAACAGCTCTTAATTTTAATCGTGAACTTTTTACTTCTAATAAAGCCATGCTGATAGCAGTGAAAGATTTAGTAATGGAAGAAAAGGAAGCGCAGGATTTTAATGAGATACCCGTATATAGAACGTAATGCGGTGGCATAATTAGGTGCATTCGCGAAGTAAAAGATTTCGCTCCTGAAACTGGAATCAATGCATGAATGTCCGCATCCATTCACATGAATTATTTTAGCACAACTTTTCGAATCCCTACTACTTCGCTGCCTGACCTTATTGTCAAAAAATAAATGCCTGCCGGTACACCGGTTGATTCGATCTGAAATATGTTATTTTCCTTTTGATTCGTAAAGGAGAATGAGCGTATAATTTTACCAGTTGCATCTATTAATTCAAACTGAATGTTTTCTCGTTGATCCAAATCCACCTCTACAGTCAATGTACTACCTGCAATTCCAGGATTTGGGAAAACACGTAGTATGTCCGCTTGAATTTGCTCCTCTGTTGCTGTGCTGACTGCTTTTCCCGGCAGTATGCGAACAATCTTTGCTTCAGATGGAATATCATCTACCATAGCCCATAACATGTACCATCCGGGAAGTGTACGAAGAGAATCCTCAGGGATAATAGCTTCTACAAATGATTCGTGATGAATAAATTCAAGATCGAGGAATCGGTTTTCACCACAATTCATCATGTGAGTAACAGCTTGTGTACTTTGCAATATGACACTGGTTAAGGAATCTGTGCGAGCTGCCTCAAACCGAATTGTTTCACCACGTTGATAGTCTGTTTTTTCGAGGTTTACAATTTGTGGACGTATGCCGCGAAATAAGTAGGGTGGTTCGAATGCATCGATAATACTCAGCGGAGGTTCATTACCGGGCGCTCCTTCACCACCTGCAACAATGACCCTGCCATCGGGCACTAATACAGCCAATGCATGATATTCCCGTTTGCGTGGCATATCGGCAAGCCGTCTCCAGGAATCATCATACGGATCATATAGATCTGTCAGACCCATGTAGTTCCATTGATTCACCGGCGTGGGATCTGCGGGATCTTCTTTTTCACCTGCCAAAGTAAGTATGCGACGATCAGGAAGTAATACGGTCTCCGCACGTGACCTCAGGGGAGCAAAGTCTGCACCCAGCGTCCAAACATTGGTTACGGGGTTGTATCGCTCAACTAAATTTCCTCCGCTTCCTGCAGGAAAAGGTTTGAAACCAATAGCAATCACTTCACCCTCCGGAAGATGCACCAGCTCATGGTCCACATGATCACCATTAGGCATCCGGTTCCCCTGGACAAAATCTGATGCCAATTCCCATTGTTCAGTTACAGGGTCGAAAAGTTGTGGAGGTCGGAACGTCATCAGTGCCTTCCCGTTAT
>JANPKZ010000339.1:0-9957 GCA_031426295.1 Saprospiraceae bacterium | reverse complement strand
TTTACGTGGTGCGGTGACCAAATTTGATTATCTCCAGCAGGGGATTTCCGTAGTGCTAATTTTCATTGGCCTTAAGATGCTTGGTGAGCACTGGATTAATCAATACCTGGAAAAAACAACACAGGTATTTATTTCATTAGGTGTGATCATGCTATGTATATCAGCCTCTATTTTTTACTCCATTTTCATCAACAAGAAAGGCTTGCCGGCGGAGTATGATGATGATAGTAATTGATCGTGCTAACCCCCTACCCCCTGAAAGGGGAAATTATAATGGGTGAGTTATGAAAGAAATTAATTTTCTAAGTGTAGACAAGTAAAAAGATTCTTAAAGTCCCCCTTTCAGGGGGAAGGGGGTTAGTCGGATCATCAAAGTCCCCCTTTCAGGGGGTAGGGGGTTAAACGATACTTCCTTTCAAGGGGTAAGGGGTTATCGCGATCTAAAACGTGGAAAGGGCCTCTGCCATCAAAGACTTGAACAGCACCAGTCCGTCCGTATTGCCGAGGATATTTTCTGAAGCACGCTCGGGGTGTGGCATCATGCCGAAAACATTGCGCTCTTTGTTGCAGATACCGGCTATGTCGTCGGTGGAACCATTGTCACTACCGATGACGCCACTTTCATCGCAGTATCTGAAAAGGATCTGATCATTGGCGACTAGTTCTTCGAGGCCTTCTGGTCCTGGAATATAACGGCCTTCGGCATGAGCAATAGGCATTTTGAGGATATCACCTTTTGTAGCCATCTGGGTGATCAGTGAGTCACTGGTCTCCACGCGGAGATAGATATTTTTGGAAATAAATTTCTGATGCTGGTTGCGGACTAGGGCCCCTGGCAGTAAATGGGATTCACAGAGGATCTGGAAACCATTACAAATACCAAAAACTTTACCTCCTTCATTTGCAAACCGCATCACCGACTGCATGATAGGGGAGTACCGGGCGATTGCTCCAGCCCTCAGGTAGTC
Source organism: Saprospiraceae bacterium (assembly GCA_031426295.1). GTDB lineage: Bacteria > Bacteroidota > Bacteroidia > Chitinophagales > Saprospiraceae > Opimibacter. The sequence goes on along the minus strand of JANPKZ010000339.1, from coordinate 8,989 downwards.
ACCATAGGAAAACCCGCCGGGCAATACAATACAGTCTTCTGATGTGAACCCTTCAAAGGAAGTGTCCTTATGCCACAGTTTTCTGACCTCTGCCCCCATTACGGTCCCAAGGACGTGCATCATATCATCATCACAATTCGAACCAGGAAATACTACGACACCGAATTTCATTCTGTTAAATTCTTTAAGAGTGCAAAAATATGAAATCCGGCAGGGATGGACATCAATAAGGTAATCTTAGGCTTTTAGGCTTATTGATTACTTTTCACATGAAAAACCTATTTCCCATGAAAACGTCCTTTTTATCCATTGGATTTATGCTCTGGTTATTAGCCTGCAATACAGGGTCTGGTAACAATGCTGATGCTCCCATGCCAGATTCGAAAGATATGGCAATGCCTTCCTACGAAGAAAGCCAATCTTCCGGAGGGACAGGTGCTCCGGAAGGGCCTGTTGATATCATCGACAAGAAAATCATCCGTAATGGATCCATGACAATCAGCGTAACTGATGCCCTGAAAATCAAAGCAGAGGTAGATGCCCTGCTGACTAAACATAAAGCTTATGTTGGCAACGAACAACTCGACAATACTGACTATATGGCCAGCTATCACATCCAGATCAGGCTGCCGGCAGAAAATCTCGATGCGCTCGTTGCAGATCTTGAAACACTTGATGGAAAGGTGACGTATAAATCGATCAATGCCACAGATGTCACAGAAGAATATATCGATCTCGAAACACGTCTGGCCAACAAACGATCTTATCTCGAACAATACCGGACGTTATTGAAAACAGCAAAAACAGTTGAGGATATACTCAAAGTGCGCGAACAGATCCGTGTTCTTGAAGAAGAGATCGAAAGTGTTGAAGGTCGACTCAAGTATTTATCGAACCAGGTCTCCCTTAGCACCCTGGACCTGACGCTTACCCAGACTAAGGACTATGTCTATAGACCTGACCGGAAAATCAATTTCTTCGAAAGGTTAAAGGAGTCAATATCAGGTGGCTGGTATGGTTTTGTAAGCTTCAGCCTCTATATGTTGCAATTATGGCCTTTCTGGATCCTCCTTTTCGTCATTATCTGGTTACTCAGGCGCTACAACAGGCATCTGAAATCCAAAAGAACACCTCCTACTTCGCCAATCTAGTCCATTGATCGTTCAGATTCGATGAGGACTTATCTTTGAGTCCGTATGGAAGACTGGCAACTGGAATTTGAATGGTTACGCGTGAGGCACTGGATCAAGGACCGGTTTGACCGCAAGGAGCTGCCGGACCTGAATGCGGTCCTGTATCTGATTGGCATGCAGGAAGTTGGAAAACCCAAAGCGAAATTTTCCAAGGAAGAAAAGCAGGACCTGATGCATGTGGCAATTTGCCATCTGCTGTCAGAGGAGGGATATTTCGAATTTGAAGGAATGGATGCTGATGGATGGCCCCATTGGAAACCCCTCATGCCTTTGGATATTAAAGGAGTTGCCGCGCAGGAGTCGTTGTTGCGTCAAAAAGTAGTGGAGTATTTTGCACCTTTGCTGTCCAATTCTGAAAAAATATGAGTTTGTTAAGAAATTCATTCTTTATCGTCTGCGTTGTTAGCGTTCTGTTGAGTGCTGTTGCATGTGAAGAGAAAGTGCATAAGGCATTGATCTCCACAGATTACGGTGACATCACAGTGATGTTGTACAACACTACTCCGAAACACCGCGACAATTTTATTAAGCTGGTGAAAGAGGGGTACTATGATGGATTGTTGTTTCACCGGATCATTGATGAATTTATGATCCAGGGAGGAGATCCAACATCTCGTACGGCAGGTTCAGGGACTATCCTGGGTGAAGGCAACCCGGGATACGAGATCGATCCGGAAATTGGAGCGCCACACCTGAAGGGAGCATTGGCAGCAGCACGTACGCCGAACGCTGGAAAAAGATCCAGCGGGAGCCAGTTTTACATTGTGACTGGCAGGCTTCAAAATAAATCAGAACTGGATTTTTATGAATCCAGTAAAAAAATAAAATACAGCGAAGCCCAGCGCAAAATTTACGAAGAGGAAGGAGGATATCCGGGTCTTGATATGGAGTATACTGTGTTCGGTGAAGTTGTTTCAGGATTGGATGTGGTCAACAAGATCGATATTCTGGAAAAGGATAATAACAACCGTCCTGTAAAGGATGTACGAATGAAAATAAAAATGATTAATTAATGATATACATGAAATCTCTTTTGTTTGTTTTTGGAATTATGTTCTCGGTTGCTGTTCAGGCAAAACCTGTTGCTAAGTTTTCCATGAAAGCTGATCACAAAGAAGCGCCTGCTACCATCCAGTTTATCAATGAATCTGTTGGTGCAGAAAATTATGTTTGGAAATTTGGAGATGGTCATGAAAGTACCGATGCTTCAGCCACACATAAATATGCCCACTCCGGTACATATGAAGTAACCCTCACCGCTATCAAAGGAAAGAAAACCAATACTATGACTCAATCTGTTACCATTGAACCATCACCAAAATGCCTGGTCGAGATCACAACTGATTTTGGCGTGATGGTTGCCGAACTGTATGATGCGACACCACAGCATCGTGATAATTTTATGAAGCTGGCGGAAGAAGGATTTTATAATGATTTACTTTTCCACAGGGTCATTGATGGGTTTATGATCCAGGGTGGTGATCCTACTTCAAAAAATGCTGCTGCCGGTGTGCCCCTTGGATCAGGTGGTCCCGGTCACCAGGTTCCGGCAGAATTTGTTGACAGTCTTGTACATATCAAAGGTGCGATTGCTGCAGCGCGGACATCTGACTCGGTGAATCCTGAGAGAAAATCTTCAGGTTCGCAGTTCTATATCGTGGAAGGAGGACCGGTGGATGATGGCATGTTAAATGGTATTGAAAAACGTAAAGGGTTTACATATACACCAGAACAACGGAAGGCGTATCTTGAACTCGGAGGCACACCTTTCCTGGATCATGACTACACTGTATATGGTCGTGTCATCAAAGGACTGGAGGTTGTCGATGCGATCACGAAAGTGAAAAAAGACGCACGTGACCGGCCGATTGATAATATTAAAATGACCGTCAAAGTCATCAAGTAAAAAGCGATTGAGCTCATCCGCATTAGGCATAGATATCGGTGGATCCGGCATTAAGTTCGGATTCATCGATTTGGACAAAGGGGAGTTGTTAGCGGAGCGTATTAAATGCGATACGCCCCAACCCTCCACACCCGATGCGGTTGCTCAATGTATCAAGGCCACTCTTGAAACTCTTGACTGGAAAGGTGATAAAATAGGTGTTGGATTTCCTGCAATAATCCAGGATGGCGTGGCTCTCTCAGCTGCCAATATTGATAAAAGCTGGATCGGTGTCAACGTAGAGCACTTGCTTGAAAAATATACGGGTCATGACTACTCTGTAATTAACGATGCAGATGCAGCCGGCATGGCAGAGCGGATGTTCGGTAAGATCCGGAATGTAAAAGGCACAGTCATCCTTTTGACCTTAGGTACAGGCATTGGTTCGGCACTTTTTTATGACGGCATCCTGGTGCCCAATACAGAGTTTGGTCATATCCAATACAAAGGCAAGATCGCAGAAGACTGGGTTAGTAACCGCGCCCGCAAAGAACGTAATCTTGAATATGATGCCTGGGCTATTGAGCTCGCAGAGTTTCTGGAATATATGACGCTTCTTTTTTCCCCCCGACTATTTGTACTTGGGGGTGGGATCAGTTTTCGCTTTGATGATTTTGCGCATCACTTCTCAAAACTCAGAGTACCCGTGACCAGCGCGTCCGGCTACAATGATGCCGGAATCATCGGTGCAGCTGTGGCTGCGTTTCCGGAGTTAATGGAACCTTACACGTAAGGAAGTAGTACGAGGTACGAAGTTTGATCCCGATAGCTATCGGGAGAGTTTTTTGACTTCAGACTAAAGGACAAAAGACGCCAGACTTGGGGCGTAAGCTCAACTTTTCTTTAAACTTCGTTTTTCGTTATTTTGTATTCCTTACTTGTGGTGAGCTTGTCGAATTCATTCTTCCTTCACCTGTGTCTCCTGAAATAGAAATAAATTGAGAAGTAGAATTTTTACTTCTGTAGGGTCATAAAAACCTTAGCCTTTGCCTCAGCTCCATTTTTTGAACTTCCTAAATCGTTATTCCTTGTTCGATATTCGGAATTCTCCTTTGTATTCAGGATTGGCTTGAATCATTAAGAAAGTTCTCTGTGCTACCAGAAGCATAAAACCTCAGCCTTAGCCTTAGCCTTCTTTCGGTATTCTGATCTCATACCTCTTTCCATTCGCCCGGTTCAGCGTAGAACTGATCAGCCAGGGATTGAAAACTTTCAGCAATCTGTAGGTCGTACCATTTTCAATCGCGAAGTCAGGAAGATTAGTGATCGGCTTTTCAACCGTAACTGTATTGTAGGATAGTTGCGGATATAAAATTTCATCATCAATATAGAAGCCATATGCTTCCGGGTTCATCATGATTTCTTTGATGGCGATGATGCGGAATATATATCGTGATGTTTCATCATTGAGATTCAGGTTGTAATAATCTTTGCTCCGCTGATCAATAACCCGTTTCGCAAGTGCGGTTTCTCCCATATTGTATGCAGCTGCCGCCATTGTCCAGCTGCCAAAACGGGATTTGAGATAGATCAAAAATTTGCACGCTGCTTCGGTTGATTTTTCAACATGATATCGTTCATCTACTTCATCATTGATCTCAAGACCATAAGCACGACCTACACTTTCAATAAACTGCCACAATCCTTTTGCGCCTGCGCTGGATGTAGCCATACGAAGACTGCTTTCTGCAACACATAAGTATTTGAAATCTTCGGGCATCTCATATTTTTTGAGGATGGGCTCGATGATGGGAAAATATCGGTTTGCCGTTTTTATGTGGAGCACTGTCGTCGCATGCATATATGCATTGATAGACAGTTCCCGGTCAAGACGCTCTACCGGATCAAAATTATCAGCTGGTATAGATTCGCCTGCGAAATCAAAATTTTTATTGAGGTTGTATCCGGTGATGCGCTGCTGAGAAATCAGCGTATCCGGTTGTATACTCTCTGGAGACTCATTGCTGTTAAATGAGCTGAAGATCACCAGGCTGAGAAATCCTGCGAGCATGGATGTGTAGATAATGATGGATCGCTGCATAAGGCATTTTGCTTGAGATACTAATACAATACAATTCTGACGCTATAGTGGTTTTGTCCTGAAGGACCGGGGCAGGAACTAAGCTACAGCATTAGACTGACTGTAGTAGCTTAGCGAAGATAATGAAACGAATTCTAGACCAACAGATTGCCCGGGCAGATGATATCGCCTCTTCTGCAAAAAACATCGGATTCTGGGCTGGGCCAGCCATGTTTCTGATCATTTATTTTTTCCTGCATCCCGGTGATATGCCTCCACAGGCAGTTGCTGTTCTGGCTATTACCACCTGGATTGCTATCTGGTGGATCACCGAACCGATCCCACTTCCTGCGACGTCGCTGCTGCCGATCATCCTGTTTCCTGTAATGGGAATACTGAAACTAGGTGTGACTACCGCCTCATACGCGGACCCGATTGTATTTCTTTATATCGGTGGATTTTTAATTGCTATTGCAATTGAAAAAACCGGTCTGCACAAACGGATTGCTTTGTATATCATCCGGAGTATGGGTACAAGTCTTAAGATGATCGTGTTGGGCTTTATGATTTCTACTGCATTTATTTCTATGTGGATTTCCAATACAGCCACTGCGATCATGATGTTGCCCATTGGTATGGCAATTATTACGGCCACTACTTCCGGGGATGGAAAAGATAAGGATCATTTCAGGAAAGCATTAATGCTTGCGATAGCATATGCTGCATCAATAGGTGGATTGGCTACGATCATCGGTACACCACCCAATTTGGTTTTCGCTGGTATCATGCGTGATATGTATCAAACAGATGTATCCTTTCTGCAATGGTTCAGCATAGGATTTCCGATTACTTGCATCTTGCTTTTTATCAGCTGGTGGTATCTCGTGCGTATCGGATTTCCATTAGGGAATACGCGTCTCGCAGGTGGCAGGGAAGAATTAGATCAGCGTTTATCATTAACCGGATCTATGTCAAAGGGTGAAAAAATTGTCAGCGCTGTTTTTCTTACGGTAGCTGTTTCGTGGATCATTCGATCATTTGTTTTACAAAAACTTATACCTGGTATAGATGATACAATTATCGCAATGATCGGAGGTGTCGTTTTGTTTTTGCTTCCTTCGGGAAATAAAGATGGCAAGCGATTGCTTCACTGGGAAGATGCAAATAAACTTCCGTGGGGCATAGTATTATTGTTCGGTGGCGGACTTGCATTGGCTGAAGCATTTGAATCCAGTGGTCTGGCTCAATGGATCGGACAAAACATGTCAGGACTTGCTGGCTTAGGAGTGTTTGCAATAATTTTAATTGTAGTTGCGATTGTCAATTTCCTCACAGAGTTTACTTCCAATCTTGCTACGGTTACCATGATCTTGCCTGTGTTGGCACCAGTTGCAGTATCTGCTGGCGTACATCCGCATATGTTGATGGTGGCAGCCACACTCGCGGCATCCTGCGGTTTTATGATGCCTGCAGGCACACCACCTAATGCAATCGCATTTGGTTCCGGTTACCTGAGTATCTGGGATATGGTGAAGACAGGATTCTGGTTGAATATTGCATCGATCATTGTGATCACGTGTATTGTATATTTTCTGGTGATTCCACTTTGGGGATTGTAAAGGATCACAGGATCAAGGGATCACAGGATCACAGGAAAAACTTGAGTTGTGAGATGTGTAAAATCAAAAATCAAAAATCCTTGTTCGATATTCGTTATTCCTCGAGATCCTTGCCGATATCGCTCCTGAAATACTTTCCTTCGTACTGTACACGATCCGCATTGATCAAACATTTATCAATCGCACGTTTCCTGTTGCTCGCAAGGCTTGTCACGGCAAGGACACGTCCACCGGAGGTAATTACTTTTCCGCTGAATAAACTGGTGCCTGCATGATAGACTCGGCCCCCATCAACGAGATCAAGACCCATGATCGTTTTCCCTTTTTCAAATTCTCCCGGATAACCACCTGACACAAGCATAACAGTAACTGCAGTACGGGGATCAACTTCCATTTCGAAGGAATTTAATTCCTGGTTCCATGCAGCCATGAGCATATCTACAAAATCTACATTGAGACGTGGCAGCACAACTTCTGTTTCGGGATCACCGAGACGACAATTGTATTCAATTACAAATGGTTCTCCATCGACATTGATGAGACCAAAGAAAATAAAACCGGTATATCGTATTTCTTCTTCGCTGATACCATCGATTGTGGGTTGGATGATCGTATTGATCACTTTGTCCATCAGCTCTTCATCTACAAATGGAACAGGTGAGATAGCGCCCATGCCGCCCGTATTCAAACCGGTATCACCTTCGCCGATTCTTTTGTAATCTTTTGCTTCGGGCAATAAGACAAACTCATCACCATCAGTCAATACAAAAACAGAAAATTCGATACCCGATAAAAATTCTTCGATAACAACTTTAGAACTTGCCTCTCCAAATTTTCCGGAAAGCATTTCAGTCAGTTCCTTCTTTGCTTCATCGACTGTCTGACAAATGATAACTCCTTTTCCTGCCGCAAGACCATCAGCTTTCAATACAATAGGTACCGGATGTGTATCCAGGTAAGCAAGAGCCTCATCTAATTCTGATTTATCAAATGTGGAATAAGCTGCAGTAGGAATGTTATGACGCAGCATAAATTCTTTGGCGAAATCTTTGCTTCCTTCAAGCATAGCTCCTTTGACGGTTGGACCTATGATCGCAATTTGATTAAGTGTTTCATCGGCTTCGAAAAAATCAACAATGCCTGCAACAAGTGGAGCTTCGGGACCCACAACCACAAGTGAAATATTTTCACCAAGAACTAATTCTCTGATTGCTGGAAAATTCATCGGATCCAACGGTATATTCTTCCCGAGGGTTGAGGTGCCCGCATTCCCCGGGGCTATGAAGAGTTTTTCACATTGAGGACTGGATACAATTTTATCTGCGATGGCATGTTCGCGTCCGCCGCTTCCGAGGATAAGGATATTCATAGGGATAAATGTAACAATCTAAATTGCTCTAAGCCCCATTGCGTTTTGTACATGCTCTGTGTCTTACGCACTGAGCTCTTAGCTCCCAGCCACCTGCTCCCAGCCCCTTGCTCCTTTGCTCCTTTGATCCCTTGCTCCTTTTCCCTACATTTGCGCCCTTTACGTAATATGTTCGAGTACATCCAGGGCAAGATCGTCAGCAGGCATCCGACACATGTGGTCATTGAGACCGGAGGTGTAGGATATTTTCTCAACATTACCCTTCACAGTTATGACCAGATCACCGAAGGAAAAGATGAAAAGATCTTTACCTGGCTCCAGGTCCGTGAAGATGCCCATCTCTTATGGGGTTTCACAGATCCTGCAGAGCGTGAGGTATTCCTGGCCCTGGTCAGCATTTCCGGGATCGGGCCTAATACTGCCCGGTTAATCCTGTCCGGCATGACCCCGGATGAATGTAAGCAAGCCATCCTAACAGATAACGTATTGGCATTCAGACAGGTAAAAGGAGTTGGACCTAAAACAGCCCAACGTGTGATCATCGAGCTTAAAGACAAGATCCTGAAAATTGGTGGCGACCAGCTGATCGTAAAGACCGGCACGGATAAGAATAAAAGTATGGCCGAAGCTCTGTCAGCTTTGATTACTCTCGGATTCGTAAAAAACCAGGCCGAGAAAGCATTGAACCAGATCGCAAAGGACGAAGGCAAGGACCTGCCAACAGAAAGTCTCGTGCGGATGGCATTGCGCCTGTTATCAGCATAAATGACATAATTGAAACAGGTTTGTATCGTTATACAACCTGATTATACATATTGAGCCCCTCTTAGGGGATAGTAAGAG
>JANPKZ010000338.1:0-12597 GCA_031426295.1 Saprospiraceae bacterium | reverse complement strand
TATCTGAACAATCCAACCGAATTAGAAAATCAGAATCCAGATGATGAGTTGTATGAGGAGGCTGAATTTATTTCCATTTCGTTTTGATACACCCGCAAAAAATAACGCACCAGGTACAGCTACCAATTGTAATAATAAGATCGTGATGATCAACTCTGAATCTTTAAAGCCTAATTCCTGCGAGGCAAATAAGGAAGCGAGATATATCACCGTATGTACACCTGCGATATAGAAAAAATATGATAGCAGGTAGCGTTTGATATTTTTATCAATCTTGATTTTATCCCACACCAAAGACAACTCTTTCCATCCTCTGCGAAATAAATTCTCTTCACGTTTGATCGGATGATCTTTGGGTAAGCGGTTAAAAGTGATTTGGGCAAACCCCAGCCACCACAATCCAACAAGTACAAAGGAAATACGGGAAGGAAGTGTAGAACTTGTGATGCCAAATATCTCAGGCTTCTGGATCATCACGAGACAAAAGATCAGAAGCAACACACTGCCAATGTAACCATATGCATATCCCCGCGCACTTACCCGGTCATATTGATCTTCACTGGCAATTACTGGCAGATAAGAATCGTAAAACACCAATCCTCCCGCAGCACCAATCGTTCCAACAATAAAAGCTGCTGTACCAAGCCATTGTGTCTCCGGAGAATCAAAAAAGAATAAGGAAATACAACCTATCACGCCTGTGATGGTAAAGCCTTTCAGAAAAAACATTCTTCGTCCACTATAATCTGCGATACCTGAAAGCAGTGGGGATAAAAATGCGATCAGGATGTAAGCAGCAGAAACAGAGAATGAATACAAAGTTGAATTTGAAAATGTACTGCCTAGAAATTGAATATTGGGGGCGGCGACATTTGAAAAATAGATGGGAAAAATGGCAGTGGAAATTACGAGGTAGTATGCGGAATTGGCCCAGTCAAAATACGCCCATCCGTTGATCACACGTTTGTCATTCTGTTGCATAAAGTGAAGGTATCATTTTATGATCATGGGTAACGGAGCTCTTGACAATAGAACCTCATGGAAGGTTTTGTGTTCTCTTTCGGATGTTTTCCTATCTTCCCGATGTATGCGTATTCTGATCCTGAGCCGTAGCCCGATCCTGTATTCCACTCATAGTCTTGTGATGGCTGCCCGCCGACGTGGACATGCCGTGCGGGTCGTTGACCACATGCAATGTGACCTCACCATTCTTGATGGCCGACTGGGAGTCCGGTACCAGGGTGAATTTCTGGGACAACCGGATGCCGTGATTCCGCGCATTGGTTCTTCTGTTACAACTTTTGGTGCGGCCGTTGTCCGGCAATTTGAAATGATGCAGGTCTATTGTGTGGTTACCACTGATGCATTATTACGTGCACGTGATAAACGTACAGCAGCGCAATACCTGGCTGCTCATGGACTGCCTGTTCCGGATAGTGTATTCACTGCGATCCCTGAAAATGTGGAATCCGTACTGCGCCTGTTAGGAGATCAGTATCCTGTGGTAATCAAAACCTTAAATAGTACGCAAGGACAAGGCGTCATCCTTGGTGAATCTTCTACATCATCACAATCAATCGCGGAGGCATTTATTCGTCTGCGTGAAGAGATCCTTTTACAACGATTCATTGAGGAAGCCAAAGGAAAAGATATACGTGTTTTCATTGTTGGTGGAGAAGTAGTAGCGACAATGGAACGTAGTGCACAGAATGGTGAATTCCGCTCCAATCTGCATAGAGGAGCTACAAGCCAGAAAGTCAAGATTAGTTCGCAGGAAGAAGAAATCGCTTTGAAGGCAGCGCGCCTGATGGGACTTGAGGTCGCAGGAGTTGATATACTTCGCTCAGCAGCGGGACCTTTAATTTTAGAGATTAATGCATCACCCGGCCTGGAAGGTATTGAAGGAACAACAGGTGTTGATATAGCTGGTCAGATTATCAAATTTGTGGAGACACATGCCCGATCCGTCGTTGTATAAAAAAATCAGGCCATTACATTTAGGCAACAACGAAATTCTTCCGGGGACATCGTCCAAGGCAAGTTATAGCGTAGGGAATCTGCCGTCAGGTACACGCGTCGCAATCCAGATGGAAGTATTCAGAAGCGACAAACCCGGACCCCATGTATTAGTGATCGGTGGTGTACATGGTGATGAGGTAAATGGTGTGGAAATCGTGCGCAGGTTATTGGAGAAAAAACTATTTGGAAATTTATTGGCAGGATCGGTCATCGCAGTACCATTGCTGAATGTACATGGGTTTATCAATTTCAGCCGTGATGTACCGGATGGAAGAGATGTCAACAGGAGTTTTCCCGGTACACTGGTAGGCAGTCTTGCCTCACGTGTCGCAAGAATTATTTCAAAAAATGTTTTCCCGCAGGTGGATATTATTATTGATAATCATTCCGGAGGACAGACACGCTACAATTATCCGCAGTTACGTATTACGCGTGGAGATGCAGAGAGTTATAACCTGGCCCAGGCATTTAATCCGCCATTCATTATTCATAAGCCAGCCCTGAGAGGATCTCTGCGCAAGGCTGCAAAGCTTTCCAACAAACCCTGCCTGATCTATGAAGGTGGCGAAGCATTACGTCTTGATGGATTTTCCATTGCCCGGGGGATTACGGGTATCGAGCGTACACTTCAACATTTGGGTATGGTGGAGGGTGTGTTCATTGATGATCGTAAGCCCATAGAGATCCAGCATGCCAGTTGGATACGTGCATCACATGCCGGACTTTTTCTCTGGAGTAAAAGCTCCGGAGCCCGCATCAAAAAAGGTGAACCCTTAGGTGATATAGGTGATCCATACGGAACCCGCCGCGTCTCAATTCTCGCTCCACGTGAAGGTTATATTATTGGGCACACGAATGCTCCGGTAGTAGGACAGGGTGATGCACTTTTTCATATCGGGTATTGATCTGAGTATACCCTTGTGGCATCCCACTTCTCATTTATCTTTGTGGACATCACTATGAAGTATAACCTGCTATTTCTCTTGTTTCTCTCTATGTTCCTCCTACAGGGAAGTGCCTGTAATTGGCAGGGCAAGATCAAAGAACCGGATGAAAAATCTTCAGAAACCGATACAACTAATTCGGACCCTGCTTTCCAAAGCGAAGCAAATCAATATGAAAGTGTGGACCGCGTGATCTGGCAAAAGCCGGACCTCGTCATTGATCAATTGGGTGAAGTCGAAGGAAAAGTAGTTGCTGACCTTGGTGCAGGTACAGGATATTTTAGCAGGCGAATTGCATATAAAGGAGCAAGAGTCATTGCGATTGATATAGATCCTAATGCTATACAATGGATGCAGGAACAGAAGGCTCGTTTTCCGGTAGAACTACAAGATCGCCTCATCATTCGACTTGCAGAGCCTGACGATCCGCATCTTTCCACGAATGAAGTTGATATTGTCCTGCTGGTGAATACATATTCATACATTCAAAATCGTGTTGAATATTTTAAACGACTTCAGACCTCGATTAAAGAAGCGGGCAATATTGTAATTATTGATTTTAAGAAAAATGAAACTCCGTTCGGTCCGAAGATCGAAGAACGTATCGATGTCGCGGATGTGGAAAAAGAATTGCGCGAAGCAGGATATGATATCGTAAAGATTGATGTCGAATCACTCGAATATCAATACATCATCAAAGCACAGAAGAAAAGAGTAAATTAAAAATCGCGAACGATCAGTTCATCTCTACCGGGTCCGATGGAAATAAACGGGATCGGAATGTGAAGCTGGTCCTCGAGATATTGCAGGTACGTTTGTACTTCTGAAGGTAATTCTTCAAATGTTTTTACAGCCACTTGTTGTTGCCATCCAGGATGGTGCGTGTGATGGACGCCATCAATCTGTTCGGTTGGATCAAAAGGTACTTTATCAGTTAATGTCTCCCCTGACTGATATTTATCCACAACTGAAATGGTTTCGAAATCATTCATCACATCAAGCTTTGTAATAGCGATGTGTGTACAGCCGGTGATCATAGCTGCATAATGTAATTGTGGAAGATCTAACCAGCCACAACGTCGTGGGCGACCCGTAGTACTTCCAAATTCATTACCAGCCACACGAAGACGTTCTCCTTCTTCACCCAATAATTCAGATGGAAACGGCCCGGAACCAACCCGCGTACAGTAGGCTTTCGTCACACCAATGACGCGACGTATGGATGTTGGAGGAACGCCTAATCCACTACAGACACCTGATGAAATTGTGTTGGAAGAAGTTACGAATGGATATGTTCCAAAATCTATATCGAGCATCATACCCTGAGCACCTTCTGCAAGAATATCATGACCTGCTTTAAGATAATGAGCGATGAAATATTCTGCATCCACCAGTTGCAGGCTGCGCATACGATCGATCGTTGCAAACCATTTTAGTTCTTCGGCAGCGAGATCAAATTCGATCTCGGGATATAGTTTTAATAAATGAAGATGTTTGTCGCGAAGGTTATTATATTTTTTATCAAAATCCGGGCTTTCAATATCGCCGACACGAAGACCATTCCGACCGGTTTTATCCATGTAGCATGGTCCGATGCCACGCAATGTGGATCCAATCTTATCCACACCTTTGGAAGCCTCAGAAGCCATGTCGAGGAGGCGATGGGTAGGAAGGATCAGGTGTGCTTTGCGTGCGATGCGGAGACGATTGGTCACATCAGGATCCCCATGCAGCAGGGCATCAATTTCGCGGATGAGTGTGATCGGATCGATTACGACACCATTGCCGATGACATTGATGAGATGTTTGTGGAATATGCCGGATGGGATGGTATGAAGTACGGTTTTTTTACCGTCTACCCAGAGTGTATGTCCGGCATTCGGACCGCCCTGGAACCTGCACACCAGTTTATACCGGTCTGCGAGGTAATCAACGATCTTACCTTTCCCCTCATCGCCCCATTGGAGACCTAACAAAACATCGACTGCCATTCTGACTGGTTGGAATAAATAAAGGGCTCACGGCCCCATGTGGCGAAGGTAATAATTTCTGCGTTCGTTTCGACTCCGCACAACGACTTTCGTGACGGTCGTTTCGACTCCGATAAACGACCGAAAAAATAAATAAAGAGTTTTATTTTAAGTAATTGTGAGAGGGGAAATAGAATTTCTTATTTACTCACAACTCACAACTCACAACTCACAATACACGATTCACGATTCACGATTTCCGATTACATCCTCCCTTACACTGCCCAAACAAATTCAGGCTGTGATGTATGATCTTAAAATTGAGCAATTCGCCCATCGTCGTTTTGATCTGCTGGATGCGAGGGTCACAAAACTCCACCACCTTTCCGCAGTCAAGACAGATCAGGTGATCATGTTGTTTGTAGCCGTATGACTTCTCGTATTGCGTAAGGTTTTTTCCAAACTGATGCTTGGTGATGAGGTCACAGCTCACGAGCAATTCCAAAGTATTGTATACCGTTGCACGGCTTACACGGTAATTGGAATTTTTCATGTGGATATATAATGCTTCCGCATCAAAGTGATCTGTACGGCTATAGATCTCTTCGAGGATTGCATAGCGCTCAGGCGTGCGACGCAGATTATGTTCCTCTAAGTGGCGTGAAAATATTTCCCGCACATCTTCAAATGATGCACGACCGGGTTGGGGGATCGGAGCAGGGATGGGCATAGTTCTAATTTTCTCTGTAAACGGATGATACGCCCTGCAAGTTCTTCAGAGCCCTGATAACCATATTCAACTGGTTCTTATTCTGCACGACAATCGAAACCTTGCCTTCAAAATATCCTTCTTTTCCTTCGATACTCAGGGACCGGATATTGATGCCCAATCCTGAACTGATTGTATTTGTTACGCGCTCGATGACACCCGGGCCATCATCCACACCAGTGATCCTGAGATTCACTACTGATTGCACATTTCCGGAAGTGATCCATTCTGCTTTCTGCACACGATATCCATAACTGGCGATCAGGTGCGTGGCATTCGGACAATTGCTGCGATGGATTTTAAGACCTGCATTCGAAGTTACATACGCGAAAATCTCATCACCCACAACCGGATTACAACATGTGGCTAATGCATATTTGTATTGTTCTGCATCTTCTCCTCCAATGCTGATCCTCGGATGAAGAGATTCTTTTGGAAGTGCAGGGGATGTTGGAGCTTCATTATCAGATACACTGGTGCGGGATTGTTTGACAGGGAAAATAAGTTTTCCACCTTCCACTTCAAATTCGCGAACCTGTGCTAGATCAAACTGATCTATGGAAATATCATAGTACAGGTCAAGCTTCGAATTGTAACCGAAGTATTTGACAAGACCCTCAATGTTTTCTTCGAGTTCTGCTTTCATAGCTCGAAGCTTACGCTCGAGTTTTTCCATGCCTACTTCAGACTGCTGTTTTTTAGAGTCTTTAAGTGCAGTACGTATTTTTGCACGTGCTTTTCCGGTTACAGCCATTCGCAACCATTCCTCATTAGGTTTTTGATTGCGGTTGGTGATGATCTCGACCTGATCACCATTGTTCAGCTTATATCCCATTGGGACAAGCTTGTTATTGATCTTGATCGCACTCGTATGATATCCTATATCGGAGTGAATAGCGAATGCAAAATCAAGTGCTGTTGCACCTTTTGGCATAACCTTTAAATCGCCTTTTGGCGTAAACACATATAATTCTTCCGCATAAAGATTCGTCCTGAAATCACTGAGGAATTCAAGGGCATCCTTATGGGTATCGTCGAGCATGTCACGAATGTTATCGAGCCAGTTTTCGTAGATATGCTGCTGGGTATTTACATTCTTATATTTCCAGTGTGCGGCAAAACCACGCTCTGCAATTTCATCCATACGTTCTGTACGGATCTGAATCTCAACATACCGACCTTTAGGTCCGATAACAGTCGTATGTAAGGATTCATAGCCGTTTGATTTGGGCGTAGTGATCCAGTCTTTCAATCGTTCAGGAATCGGTGTATGTGTTTCTGTAAGAATACTATACACAAGCCAGCATGCAGCCTTCTCTTTATCAGGTGCAACCTTAAGAATAATGCGGATTGCAAACAGGTCATAGATCTCTTCAAAGGGTACCTGTTTCTTCTTAATCTTATTATAGATGGAAGAAATCGATTTTGGACGACCTACAATTTTGTATTCAAATCCTAATTCATCGAGTTTGTCTTTAAGAGGTTTGATAAACTCACGGACATATCGTTTCCGTTGTTGCTCACTCTCCGTAAGTTGTTGCTCGAGATCAGAATAAACTTCAGGTTCCTGGATCTGCATGATGAGATCCTGGAATTCAGATTTTATATTGTATAAACCTAATCGATGTGCGAGAGGCGCATAGATGTAATCTGTCTCTGCAGCTATGCTCAATTGTTTATGGCGAGGCATCGGCGCAATCGTGCGCATGTTGTGCAGACGGTCAGCGATCTTGATGAGCACAACTCGTACATCTTCAACAAGCGTAGAGAGTACTTTTTTAAAATTCTCTGCCTGTTGTGATGGCGTATTGTAAAGACCATCAAGTTTCGTAAGTCCATCAACGATGTGACCAATCTTATCACCAAATTCACGTTGGATGTCTTCGATCGTTACGTCAGTATCTTCAACGACATCGTGAAGTAAGGCGCAGACAGCAGCTGTAGGACCGAGGCCGATTTCATTTACACATATGCGGGCAACTTCGATCGGATGGAAAAAGTAAGGTTCTCCGCTTTTACGTCGTTGTTTGCTATGTGCATCGAGCCCCAGTTCGAATGCTTTGCGGAGATTTTTCTTGTCAGTTTCATCCAAAGGGGCAGGCAAAGCCTTCATCAGGCGACGGAACTCGCGCTGAAGGGCTTGCTGTTCAGTTTCGGATATGCCGGACTGGATATGTGGCATGGGTACAAGTTAGCTACAAAAATATGTTCTCCTGAGTTAACGGATTACAAAGACAAAATGTGCCTTTTGATGAGAGAGAATACGATAGAAAAATAAAGCTGAAATGGGGCCAAATTCGTTTATAAATATCTGAAAAACAAATAGTTATGACAGTGTGGCACACCTAGGTATGCCACACTGTCATAACTATTTCATAATCAGTGCATTGTACACATTATTGATCCTTCCCCAATAATCCCTAACAAGAACCTAATGTTCCCCGGATTACAAGATTAAGTCCGGTCATCATCTGTTTCATATATATTATTTCCCTACATTTGCAGCCATTTTTATAGAAAGAGCGGGTGTGGCGAAATTGGTAGACGCGCTAGACTTAGGATCTAGTGCTGTGAGGCTTGGGGGTTCGAGTCCCTCCACCCGCACTTCTTTTTATCCAGTAAACAATGTCCTCAAAAAAGACATTATCAACGGCAGAACTCGCCGTAACAGACCTTAAACAATCGCAATACCGGTAACAATCATTCAAACACAAGGCATCCCGACAGGATGACCCTTCCAGAATTTAATCCGAAATGAAATTTGACCTTACCCGAAACGACGACCAGACTGCCCGCTTAACTATGGTCATCGAAAAAGCCGATTACGAGCAAAAGCTTGCGGACAACCTCAAGAACTATAGCAAAAAACTCAATGTCAAAGGCTTCCGTGCGGGTAAGACTCCGAAGTCAGTACTCACAAAAATGTACGGGAAAGGCATGCTGGAAGAAACGGTCGTCACGATGCTGAATGACAGCCTGTACAAACACATTGAAGATGAGGGTCTTGACATTTTCGGATCACCATTGATGGCGGAGGACGCCGAGCCACAGGATTTTAATCCAAAAGACCCAACTGATTATACGTTTTCCTTCGATCTGGGCCTAAAGCCTTCGCTGGAGATTGATTTCAAATATGACACTCCACTGGAAATCATGAGCGTCGCTCCGGATAGCGAAGCAATGGAAAATGAGATTGCCCGCTACAGGAGAATGTTCGGTGAAACGGAACCAATTGAAGATGGTACAGTGGAAGCTCATGATCGGGTGATGGTTACATTAACATCTAAAGATGAAGGAGGTAAATCATCAGAATACCTTGTGGACCTGGATCGTGTTCGTGGAGATGCACAAACACAACTACCAGGCCTGAAAAAAGGCGACAAGCAGCAAATAGATCTTGAAAAATTCCTCGGCTTTGCAAGACCATTTATTTTAAAGAATGTCCTTGAACTCGAAGATGGCCAGGATCCCGAAGGACCACTGGAATATGAAATGGAGGTGGTCTCCATTGCTCGTCCACAATCCGCAGAACTTACAACCGAACAACTTCAAAAAAACGTAGGTCCTCAGATCGAAAACGAACAGAGTTTCCGTGAAATGCTGGAAGGACGTGAAAGAAACGGCAACCAGGCCCGCACCAACGATATGAAGAAAATGGCCGTGCGTGCAGCTTTATTAAAAGCTAACCCTTTTGAAATTCCTGAGCTCTTTCTCCTAAAATGGGTAAACAGCCAGCGCGATAAAAAACTTGAAGAAGGAACTCGTGAAGCGAATAATTTCTTCCGTGACGCCAAGTGGTCTTTCTTACTCAATAAGATCGCAAAAGACGAAAGCCTCGAAGTGACCGAACAGGATACCCAGAAGCAAGTCATAAACTGGATCACAGAGAATGTGAACTATATGCAAACCGATGTTCGCAAACTGATGAAGGAGCTGTATGCCAATGAATATTTCATGAGCAGCATGAAAGAAAACGCGTTGGAGGACGTTGTATTTAACCACATCATGCCACAATACCAGTTCACCGAAATCGAAGTTTCGGCCGAAAAATTTGAAAAGGGTTTTCATGACCTTCACCATGAATTATTTGACCATGGTGATCATCACGATCATGCTCATGACCATGCGCATGATCATGATCACGACCATCATGATCATGTACACTAAATACCATTAAATTCGTACTTCAATAAAAACAAGCCATAGAAAATGAGTAATCCAAATGAATTTTACAAATACGCCACGAAGCATGCCGGGATCTCCGGAGCTGACCTGGACCGATATATGCGCACATCTGTGCCGGACATCACTGGATTCACCCCTCAGGTCATCGAGGAGCGCCAGATGAATGTCGTGGGCATGGACGTGTTTTCACGGTTGATGATGGACCGGATTATCTTCCTCGGCGTCCCCGTCAATGACTATGTAGCCAATGTGATCCAGGCCCAACTTCTGTTCCTCGAATCCACTGACAATAAGAGAGATATCCAAATGTTTATTAACAGCCCGGGTGGGTCTGTGATCAGCGGCCTCGGGATCTATGATACGATGCAGTATGTGTCACCTGAAATCGGTACGATCTGTACGGGTCTTGCTGCTTCGATGGGTGCGGTATTGCTTGCAGCGGGCACGCACGGTAAGCGAACTTGTTTACCCCATAGCCGTGTTATGATACATCAGCCAAGCGGTGGCATGCAGGGACAATTTTCTGATATGGAGATCTCGTACAACCTGATCAAAAGCATGAGAGATGAGCTGTATGCGATTCTTGGAAAACATACCGGTCATGATGTGGATAAGATCTCAAAAGACTCTGACCGTGACAACTGGATGACAGCAACTGAGGCCAAAGATTACGGCCTCGTGGATGAAGTCCTGACCCGCAGTAAATAATAAAAGCGTATTTCAAAAGCCTGTCCTATGAAAGCAAGTGATGATCAGTTCGGATGTTCGTTTTGTGGTCGTGATAAGAAAGAAGCCCTTATCCTGATCGCAGGTATTGAAGGACATATATGCGAGCTCTGCGTAGAACAGGCTTATGAAATCGTGCGCCAGGAATTGTATGAGCAGGAAGGTAAGGGCATGAAGAAAGCAGAATCATTTGATCTGCCTAATCAGCTTACGCCGCAGCAAATCAAAAAATACCTGGATCAATATGTGATCGGCCAGAATGAAGCAAAAAAATGTATCAGTGTAGCGGTGTACAATCACTATAAGCGTATACGCAATGCTTCTTCTGATGATGTGGAGCTTGAAAAATCTAATATTATACTTGTAGGTCAAACCGGAACAGGGAAAACATTGATCGCAAAAACAATTGCAAAGATGCTGGATGTGCCGTTTGCGATTGTGGATGCTACGGTATTCACAGAGGCAGGGTATGTTGGCGAAGATGTGGAAAGTATGTTGTCACGTCTTCTGCAGGCATGTGATTACAATGTCGAGGCTGCTGAACGTGGAATCGTGTACATAGATGAGATTGATAAGATTGCGCGTAAGAGTGATAATCCAAGTATCACGCGTGATGTATCGGGTGAAGGTGTGCAGCAGGCGATGCTGAAGATCCTTGAAGGAACTGATGTGCTTGTTCCACCTCAAGGGGGAAGAAAACATCCTGAACAAAAATTAGTAAAAGTTAATACGCAGAATATCCTGTTCATCGCCGGTGGTGCATTTGATGGCGTAGAGAAAGTGATCTCCCGCCGTCTCAATACGAATGTCATTGGGTACGGTAATCCGGATGGCAAGCGTGTTGATTCAGAAAAAATATACCAATACATCTCGCATCGTGACCTTAAATCCTTCGGACTCATCCCTGAGCTCGTGGGTCGTCTTCCAGTCCTGGGCTATCTGGAGCCATTGGATGTGGAGACACTTATCCGCATTATGACTGAGCCGCGCAATGCGCTCATCAAGCAGTACAAGAAATTATTCGAGCTTGAGGGAATTAAGTTTTCCATTACGGATAGTGCTATCGAATACATTGCTGCCAAGGCGATTGATTTCGGACTTGGTGCACGAGGTCTTCGTTCGATCTGTGAGGCGATCATGATGGATGCAATGTTTGACATGCCGTCGAAGAAGGATGTCAAGACGTTTGAGGTGGATCTGCGGTATGCGAAGTCCAAGCTGGATAAGGTGCAGTTGAAGAAGCTGAAGGCGGCTTAAAAGGTTACCTAGTTCCTTCATTTGCTTTAAGTACGTTTCCACCTTACCTTTTCTTAATCAGTGATTTCTGACGCCAGATTAAAAGATGCCGGACGCCAGACTCTGATCTTGGTTTATTCGAATTACGACTTCCAAATAACGACCACTTCAAAAATCCTTATTCCGGTTGCTGAGCTGTAGCACAAGGATGAGTTTAGCAGGTCGAAGCATGTTCTATATTCGATATTTTCCTCCGCCTTCGCCTTTTTCATTAACTTAGTTGTCTCCCAGGGACATAGCATGATCTCTATCACCGCTAAATCACTTCGTAATGAAACACATTACTGGTCTGGGGAAATATCTCTTCGCCATACCATTCATCATTTTTGGGGTTATGCATTTGATCAATGCAAGCTCGATGACAGCTATGGTGTCGTTGCCGGGTGGAGTTGTGTGGGTGTATGTGTCCGGGCTGGCGATGTTGCTGGCGGGGGTGGCTATACTAATCGGCAGGAAGGATAGTGTTGCGACATTTTTATTGGGGATGTTGCTGCTGATCTATGCGTTGCTGATCCATCTGCCGAATGTGATTAATACGCAAGGTTCAGATGCGATCTCGATGATGAATTTATTGAAGGATACTGCGCTGGCTGGCGCTGCCTTTGTGTATTCTCGATCTGCGGCGCGCGACAGAACTACAAATCTTACATAAGGAATATAAATCGACAACCATCTCTCCACCCTGGTG
>JANPKZ010000337.1:0-27362 GCA_031426295.1 Saprospiraceae bacterium | reverse complement strand
AAGGAATATCCTTTGGAACAGTTCTTTCATTTACCACCAGTACACTCGTGCCGACAGTTATAACGAATGCTGCCACCGGTCTTATGGGAACGCAGGCGACATTAAATGGAAATGCAAATCCGAACAACAGTGCGACAACAGCCTGGTTTCGATATTCTACGATAAGTTCCGGTACATGTAATGATTCATTTGGAACAAGAGCGCCTACCAGTGGCGGTGAGTCATTAGGATCAGGGACATCACCTGTAAGTTATTCGCAGACCATAACGGGACTGCCACCATTAACTACATGCTATTATTGTGCAATTGCACAAAATGCAGCGGGTACATCCTTAGGATCCCTCCAGACTTTCTTTACACCCACCGCACCTGTAGCACAAACAAATGCTGCCTCAAGCAATACAGGCACGTCTGCTATATTAAATGGTAGTGGAACACCCAACGGTGCGACTGCAACAGCATGGTTCCGGTATTCCACCACAAATCCCGGAACAGGTGATGATGTCAGTGGCACGAGGGCGCCTGCAAGTGGTGGAGCATCACTTGGATCAGGAACATCTCCGGTACCATATTCGCAATCAATAACCGGACTGTTGCCAGGCACTACGTATTATTTTTGGGCAATAGTTTCCACTACTCAGGGAGTAGTTTTTGGATCCGTACTGTCGTTCACATCACCTTTGATTCCTCCGCTAGTAACAACCAATAGTGCAACCTCGCTGATGGCTACCAGTGCCACACTGAACGGCAGCGCAAATCCAAACAATAGTCCTACAACAGGCTGGTTTCGATATTCTACGATAAGTCCCGGTACGTGTAATGATTCATTTGGAACAAGAGCGCCTACCAGTGGAGGTGAGTCACTAGGATCAGGGACATCACCTGTAAGTTATTCGCAGACCATAACGGGACTGCCACCATTAACTACATGCTATTATTGTGCAATAGCTCAAAACGCAGGAGGTATATCGTTTGGAATGCTACAAACTTTCACTACTACAAATGCATCCGTTCCGACAGTAGTCACCACAAGTGCAACTATAGTGACAGAAAATTCTGCAACGTTAAATGGAAGTGGTAATCCTAATGGTGATGCAACAACTGGTTGGTTCCGATATTCTACGATTAATCCCGGCACAGGCAATGATGTATTTGGGATACGTGCTCCGGCGAGTGGTGGTGCTGCATTAGGTTCCGGAAATACGCCTGTGAATTATGCCCAACCTATCGCAGGTCTGGCAGGAGGTACAACATATTTTTATTGTGCGATATCACAAAATTCATTGGGCACATCATTTGGATCAATACTAAGCTTTACGACATCAATTTCTCCACCTGTCGGAGACGGCAATGTGGGCATTGGTACTACATCACCACAAGCGTCAGCTCAATTAGATGTCAGTAGCACATCTAAAGGCTTTTTACCTCCTCGTGTGACGGCATCACAGCGTGACGCTATTTCTTCACCTGCCCGTGGTTTAATGATTTACTGCACAGATTGTGGTGGTGGTGAAATTCAAGTGTATAATAGTTTTGGATGGACGAATCTGTTAGGAAATGCACCAGCAGGCCCTCTTTCGATTGGAGATTCATACGCAGGAGGAAAGATCGCGTACATTTTACAATCAGGTGATCCCGGATACATCACTGGTCAAACGCATGGATTGATTGCTGCGACGATTGACCATAATTCGAGTCTGTTATGGGATTGTTCAGGTACAGCCATCCCCGGTGCTGACGGGACAAGCCTGGGAACAGGAAACCAAAACACAATAGATATCATGGCGGGCTGCGCAACTCCTGGAATTGCTGCCCGCATATGTGGTGATCTTGTCCTAAATAATTATAGTGACTGGTATTTACCATCAAAAGATGAATTAGACAAGTTGTACATAAGCCGGGTTGCTATTGGAGGATTTACTACGAGCAGTTATTGGACTTCTTCAGAATTTGACAATAATAAAGCCTGGTCTCAAAACTTTTCCACGGGTACGCAAGGGAGCCAAAACAAGAGTATCTCAAACCAGGTTCGTGCTATTCGAAGTTTCTAAACAGTCTTGGACAGTTTTTTCAATTGTGTCTTCATTTTCGAATCATGCTTGCGGTCCCATCTGCCAAATAATTTTCCCGAAGGGTACTGCAATTTGAAAAATCAATCAGATCGTATATCCCATGGAATCGAAAATTTTTCGTTCTCCGAAGAAGCAGAAAGTATAACCTGTTTTCTTAAATCATCTGGTGATTTCCTTCTACCTGTTCACGCGAATCCGCACTGTATTAGAAGATAGCCGTACTTCACGAAGAAAGTATGCAAGTCCCACTACAAGACCCAGCGTGGCCAATATGAAGAGGATACCTATGAAACCATTTAAGGGAATGACAAACATGACCTCGAGGAATAACGCTACTATCACAAGACATACCAAAAGGGCCGCAACGGTAAACATTGTGATGGCGCTACTCGTAATATGTCTTCTCCGTTCGAGCATATTGAGTTCATTCCGGAGTTCGTCTTTTTGATAGGTCGCAATTACGTCGGGTTTTTCAGTGAGTGCTCTTCCCCGGTCGATGATCCTGGAAAGACGTCCTGACATTACATTGAGCATGCCGGCGATACCGGTCAACAAAAAAACAGGTCCCAGAGCAAGCTGGATCGCTTTGGCAATGTCACTGATGGAATCTATGGTCTGCATGCGTGAGAATTGATTGATCGTGGTAAAGATCGGAAAAGTAATTTCTGAATTTCAACAGGCGGACCTCAAACTCCAGAAGCAATTAATCCACCGGTACTCAATTCTGCAAAGTATTTGATGAATTGTGTAACGAACAGTGCTCTGTAAGCCTATAAATTGCAAACATTCTTCAATAACCTTGCAAATTCTAAAAATCATGGCAAACAATTCGAAATCAGGTGGTGGGTCAGGAGGTGGAAAATCAAATACCGGTAAAAAGGGCGGTGCCGGCAATACAGGCGGCGATGATTCTGCTAAGGGTACCCAGACAGGAACTGGAGCAGGTAAATCCGCAGCGGGCAAAACCAGCGTTCCGGGTAACACAGGCAAGAAAGGTGGGGGTCTGTCAGGTGGTGGTGGAAACTCCGCTGAGGGTAATAAAGGAGGACAGGGTAATGAACGCAGCCGCAACAAAAAGGAAGGCGACAACTCCAGTGCTAAGAAGAGTTAATACCTGTGCTTGATGCTTTGTGTCATTATCCGAAATGCATATGTGCATTAGCATCATTTTGCATGGAGAGTGATTTATCATTTTTGACTTAACGTACCGTTTGCAACTATCATTTTGATTTAGTTGTTTCTGTTTTTGTTTCCTCCCGATGACACTAAGTTCGCGGGTGGTCCTCTCATGATCAATAAAGCAACATCCTTGAACAAAATAAAGAAGTATGCCATACGAATTGGAGGAGGCATTCTACTTCTTCTCGTTCTTGTATGGATAGTTGCTTATGCAGTGATCACCTTCAAAAAGGATTCCATCCGGGAGATGGCGGTTAAGCAAATCAACAAACAGGTGGTTGGAATTGTCACCATAGGTGACCTCACCCCTAACTTCATCAGAACATTTCCTAATATTTCTGTCCGGTTATCAGATGTGAGTATCCGCGATTCCCTTTGGAATGTACATCATCATGACTTTTTGACTGCAGAGAAAATATATATCAGGTTGCAATTTTTCAGTTTATTAAAAGGAAAGCCTAAGATTGGGAAGGTAATTGTAGAAAATGCTTCTGTCAAGTTATACACAGATGAATGTGGATATTGTAATCTAATTCCAACTCAGCGTGTCGGTTTTTCTAAAGGCGGCAATGCAGATTTACCTGATGTAACTTTCTATAATACACGTCTCTCATCAACTAATGACTTTTTAAATGCCTATCATGATATCGAAGCTGAATACCTGAACTGTTCTATCACCAGTAAGGACAGTATATATGATATGCACATTGAAATGAAAACTCTCATGCATAGCCTGGGATTCAATATGGCGAAAGGTAGTTACCTGAAAGAAAAAAGCCTGGATGGAGATTTTCATTTACTCTATGATCCCAAAAATAAAATCACATTAGATCATATCGTTCTTGACATTGATGATCAGCCCTTTACAATTGACGGGAATTTTCTGCTGCACACTGAGCCTAAATCATATAACCTGGATATTAGTACAGAGAATGTAAATTATAAAAAGGCTTCGGGTTTACTAACGCAGGCGCTTCGCCAGAAACTGGATTCATTTGACATTGTGCAGCCTATTAATGCATCTGTGCACCTTGTGGGTGTTATGGAGTATAAAGCCAAGCCGATTGTAAATGTCCAGTTTCATGTGAATGATGCGGATATGACTACTACGTTTGGTGATTTGTCGCATTGCACGTTTAATGGAAGTTTTTCGAACCAGGTAGATAGTCTGGAGATGACGGGTGATATTAATTCAAAGTTTATTTTTAATAACATATCTGCAGAATGGGGTGGTATCCCTATTACATCAACTCTCATAGAAGTTGAAAATCTGTTGACTCCTAATCTGAAGTGTCACATACAATCAATCTTTGAACTGCAGAATCTGAATTCGTTAGCGGAAAGTTCGACGATCAATTTTATCAAAGGGAAAGGGATCCTGGATATAAACTATAATGGAACCATAAGTAATATTGATACGCTGTATCCTTCTATTTCCGGGACGTTCTCATTAACAGATGCTGATCTTAAATATATTCCAAGGGATCTTCTGTTTCAAAATTGTAATGGCAGCATGGAATTCAACGATGAGGATGTCATTATCAATAATCTGTCAGCTAAAGCAGGGAATACAGATTTGGAGATGACCGGGAAGATTACCAATATGATGGCCTTGTTATATGATGAACTTGCACAACCCATCATGGAATGGAATATATCAACTCCCGATTTGAATCTCAATGATTTTCTTTCATATGTCCGTCCTCAGGCCAAAATCGAACCTGTGAAAAAGACCAATAAGAACAAAGTCATTAATGCTGCCGAAAACCTGGACCGGTTCTTACGAGATGGAACTGCTCAATTAAATGTAAAAGCCGGGAGATTGGCGTATAAAAAATTCGTTGCGACCAATGTACTTGCTTCCATTAAGCTGGTGGAAAATAAAGTTATGTTTGATGAT
Source organism: Saprospiraceae bacterium (assembly GCA_031426295.1). GTDB lineage: Bacteria > Bacteroidota > Bacteroidia > Chitinophagales > Saprospiraceae > Opimibacter. Next base: position 22,211 of record JANPKZ010000337.1, on the reverse strand, counting down.
GTGGCTCTCGCTCATGCAGGTGGAAAAGCCTATTTGAAAGGTTCGCTTATTAATGGAGCACAATCCAACCAGCTCACGTTGAATTCCACCATAGACCATGTCAACATACCCGGAATATTTCAGGCCTTTGATAATTTTGGCCAGGATGCGGTTACGTATCAGAATATGAAAGGGCAATTGTCTGCGAAGATCAATATGACCGGTGTCATCACAGATAAGGCAACAGTAGCTGAAAATACAATGAAGGGTTCTGTTGATTTCAGTATAAAGAATGGTGAACTCGTCAATTTTGAGCCTGCTATGAAAATTGCGGCTACAGCATTTAAGAATCGTGATTTCTCTCACATCCAGTTTGGTGAGTTAAAGAACAGGCTTGAGATTAATGGCTCTGCCATTCTGATCAATAAAATGGAGATAAGATCTAATGTAGTTGTGCTTTTTGCAGAAGGGATGTATGATACAAAGAAAGGAACCGACATGAGCCTGCAGGTTCCTCTAAGTAATCTTTCGAAAGAAGAAAATGATATAAATAATACCGGAAAAGTAGGGTTGGCAATACGCCTGAGAGCAAAAACCGGTGATGATGGTAAGCTTGCCATAAGCTGGGATCCGTTTAATAATGCTGCTAAAGAAAGGGCTGAGTTTAAATCTGACTCTGACAAGGAAACAGCAGATGGCAAAGAGAAATCGGGTAAGAATAAAAAATAATTTTTAGCTGACCAGGCGGAAGATCAAAATTACAATTGCTACTAAAACGATCGTTGTATAAATTTCCTTATTGTACTTTGCTAACCACTTGGGTAAGTAAATATCAAAATTGGGTTCCTGTGAATCCGAATATTTCCTGGCCATGATCGTAACAGGACAAATTTTTTTAAAAATCACAAGCACAAGTCCTTCCACTACAATACAAGCAAGGCAAACCCAAACCCACAGGTCGATCTTATTTGCGATCACTGCGTAAAGCAGGTAGAAGATGACTACATTAAAAAATATCCAGATACCTGTGTGAAGGATTTTAATTCGTACCAGTGGTGAAATCCGAGTCAGCATAAGTAGAAGGCATACGATGCTTTCGTAATATACTTACTATCTGCCTGATTTATTCGAACAGGCTACCTGATAGTCACCTTCAAGAGTTCGACCAGGACCTGCAGATTGGAGGGTTTTACGATGAAACCAGTTGCTCCCAGTTCTTTCGAATCTTCCATGGTTTGCGGATTATTCGTAGTGGAATACATATACACAGGAGTTTCCAGGAACCGATCCATTTTTCTGATCTCTGTCAGGCATTCCAGACCATTCATCCTCGGCATGTTATAATCAATAAAGATATAATCAGGAAGAAAATTTCCATCCTCACGGATCATTTGTAATCCCACTTCACCATCCCTCGCGAAAACACATTCATTGGACGGGTCCAGTTTTTTCAATGCAATGGAAAAGAACTCCTGGTCATCAAAATCATCATCGATTAAAAATACTTTCGGCATGAGATCGTATTTGGAATATATGAAATTATGCGGGATGTGGTTACATATTCACACTACGCCCTGATCTTGTGCCACTGTAGGATGGCCTTCACGGGTTGCAGTGAGGTGAGAATCATGTCATGAGGTTCACCGACTGGAATTTCCAAATAATCACCAGCACTTAACCTTATAGAGCGTGTCTTTCCTGATGTGTCTCGGATAGAACATTCACAACTACCTTCCAGCATAATAAAACTTTCTACAAGATCTAGGTGAACTTCTTCTTCAACATTATTTTTTACCCATGCAATAAAAAGATCTCGTTGGGGTGAGTTTTCCAGTGTATGAAGGTATACCCCTTCATATTCATCAGGGGGAGAAATATGCTGAACACAAGCCTGCCAATTCAGCCAGTTAGACGTAGCGTCAAGAAGTGGTAGATTATCGATATGTAATGATTGCCTGTTGTTCTCAGCAATTTGCAGCTCAATTATTTTTTGAAGAATAGATTCCTTTATTTTTTGCGGAGGCGTAATGGCATGTGCTTTAGCAAATCGAATCATGGCTTCCTCTGAGGGATCAGATTGTTCATGCATTGAAGATTCCTCATCAAACCACTCTGTAAAATGGTCATTAAATATTTCAGGTGACTTTTTCAAGTAGTTTAAAGGTTTAAACATGATTGAAATACGTCCTCAATTCTTTTAATGCTGTGCGGCTTCTGGTTTTAACGGTACCTAGCGGAATGCCGAAGGTATCCGATATTTCCTGTTGCGTGTAGCCTTCGAAATACATTCGTTCGATAACCTCGCGGCATTCCGGGGTGAGTTTTTCAACAATTTGTTGTAACTCAGATGGTTCAATTGAAGCCGGGCTAACGATAAATTGGTTTTCAGGTCCGATGGAGTCCTGAGCTGCCAGGATATTGATTTTATTTTTATAATACGGACTCCGGATAAAATCAATTGCAGTGTGTCGGGCGATATTAATCAGCCACGTTGCGGCACGTCCTTTTTCAGGACTGTACTGCTTTATATTCCTCCAAATCTTTACAAAACAATCCTGCAGCAGGTTTTCTGATTCTTTCGGATCGGCTACGATCCTGAAAATGACGCCGAAAAGCACTGCGGAATAGGCGTCATAGAGGTTTTCAAAGGCCGAATGCTCACCAGATTTTTGTAGTGAAATAAGCAAATTTGAATGTAGATCAGGGTATTGGTCGGCCATATTGAGCTAAAACGGTTGGTTACCTCTGTGGGCGTAAGAGAGCTGATAGAAATAAAAATTAGGATAAAAGGTTCATGGAAGCCTGCAGGTTTCAGCGTGCGAAAGATTTTCATACATAAGCCCAATGAGATGTAAGTCCTTCCTGTTCACGCGTATGCGCACGGTATTGGATGACAAACGTACTTCCTGTAAAAAATATCCAAGACCGACCACCAGACCGAGTGTTGCGAGGATAAAGAGGTCACCGATGAGATAATTCAGGGGAATGACGAACATCACTTACAGGAAGAGTGCTACAATGACAAGGCATACAAATAATGCCGCTACGGTAAACATGGTGAACTGATTTGGCTCGTACATCTTAGTGAGTAAAATACTATGATGGATGATGTGGGTGGGTATGTGATGTACAAAAAATATAGCAACAGGAAAGGAGAAATCGATGTAAATTCAAAATTTATAATGACATATTTATTTTGTTTATATGTAAAAATCTGCATTTCTATCTCTTTCATTCTCCGGACAAACCCGTTTACAAACGTATACTTACGCATACTAACGGTTAATCATTTTAAAAGTCCTCAAACCTAATGTTCCTTCATTGAATTCAATATCAATAACCCACGCGAATTTTATAAAGATCTAAGCTCCAATTTCCAGTGCCAGGTAGTTTCACTTTCACCACACTGGACAAATTGATTTTTGATAAGCACCCGGGAAGAAGCAATATTTGATTTTTCAGTCGAAGCCAAAATCGTTTTGATGTAGGGTTGTTTAGACACCCACGTGATCATGCCCCTTACAATTTCCGTCATATACCCCTTGCCCTGAAAATCCGGATACGTTCCATATCCAATTTCCACCTCCCCCGCATCATTTGGCTCGCCCACAAAACATATATCCCCCACCATAACATTATCCTCCAGGGATATCGCAGTCCAAAGTGTGTAGAATAAATAATTTTTTTCAGGGTCAGATGCATTTGGCAGAAATGTGATTTCCAATGCATCTACCAACTCAGGGGATAAAGACCTCGGATGCAGCGTGAGTTGGAGCTCCTTCTCAAGCTCGAAGTCACAACGAATGTATTTCACAAGCTGAGCATGAGATAGAGCCTGTAGTCGTAGTCGTTCGGTCGTAATCATGTCAGCCCAAAGGTCTGAACTTTGAATGAATTGACATGGGGGGAATATTATCGATTACACCGAGGCAAAGACAACTGTGAAGTTGAGAAAGATCAACTATTCAACTGACCGATCTCATTTCCCTAGTCTTCAAACATCCATTCCTTTACAGCGTATAATTGAAATTCCTCTTTGAAAGACCTCTAAGCTATTATCAAAATCTTCAATTCGAATTGATATGAAAAATCTGATCGTCTTCATGAGCCGTCATGGCACCACCCGGAAAATCGCACATCAGATTGCGCAACGACTTGGTGAAGAAAAAACTACCGTAATAGACCTGAAAACCGATGATGGTCCGGACCTGGACAACTTTGACACGATCATGATCGGAGGTTCGATCCATGTGGGACAGATCCAAAAACAGATATCAGAATTTTGCATCGCCAACCAAAATATCCTCCTGCAAAAGCGGGTAGGCCTTTTTATTTGCGGAATGGAAACGCATGAGATCCGCGAGGAATTTAATAATGCATTTCCGGAATGGTTGCGCAATCATGCAGTCGCTCATGGATTGTTTGGAGGAGAGCTCTTATTGGAAGAAATGCATTTTTTTGAAAAAGCAATGGTGAAAGGTATTTATGGAATAAAGAAAAGTGTGCACGAGGTGGATCAAAATGCCATTGAATCTTTTGAAAGCAAGATGTCTAAGGAATAGGCTTTACGATTTTCCAAATCTTGTAAATATTTCTTTCTCCAGCCATTCACGGTGCATCGGATGAGCAATATTCATCAGGGCTATGGCTCGTTGCTTTAAATTTTTACCAAATAAATACGCAGTTCCAAATTCTGTGATCACGTAATGCACATGTGCCCTGGTCGTAACGACACCGGCACCTTGTTTCAGGAAGGGTACAATTTTCGATTCACCGGATTTTGTAATGGAATTCAATGCAATGATCGGCTTGCCATTCTCTGATAACGCGGAGCCCCGCATAAAATCCATTTGTCCCCCTACACCCGAATATTGATATGGACCTATGGAATCAGCACACACCTGACCTGTGATATCAATTTCGATCGCTGAATTCACCGACACTGCTTTCGGATTGGAACGAATGACACGGGTATCATTTACGTATGCTATGTCAAGAAAAGCAACAAGCGGATTATCATCAATGAAATCATATAATTTACGGGTGCCGATTACAAAACTGGTCACCATTTTGCCCGGGTGTTTATTCTTGTATTTATTGGTAATTATTCCTTTCTCAACCAAAGGAAGTATGCCATCCGAAAACATCTCAGTGTGCAAGCCAAGATCCTTGTGATTATGCAGACAGGAAAGAACAGCATCCGGAATAGCACCAATTCCCATCTGCAATGTAGATCTGTCTTCAATAAGTTCTGCACAAAAGGCACCAATCTTTTCTGCATTCAGGTCTATCTTCTGATGGTAATCGACTTCGGGTAAGGGTTCGTCTATCTCAACCAGGCTGTGTATGTTGTTGATATGGATGATGCCGTCACCATGTGTCCGCGGCATTTGTTGGTTGACTTGTGCAATGACATGTTTTGCATGCTTTATAGCAGACTTTGCAATATCCACTGATGTGCCCAGCGAACAAAACCCATGCTTGTCAGGTGGAGAGACATGGATAAGTGCAACATCGACGGGCAGGATACCTTTTTCAAAAAGCTGGTGGATCTCACTCAGGAAAACGGGTATATAATCACCATGATCTCCATTGACGATGCTGCGGACATTCTGGGAAACAAATAAAGAATTAAAGAAAAAGCTGTCTCCAAAATCTGCTTTATTGAAAACATCTTCACCTAAGGTGCTGATGCTGATGAGTTCAACATTTTGTAGTTCGGACTTTCTTTTAAAAAGCTCTTTAAGCAAATGTATGGGTGTCGCGGCACTTCCATGGATGAAAATCCTGGTATTACTTTGAATCGCCCGCAATGCTTCAGAGGCTGATTGATAGATACTAGCCATGAAAAATATTTAGATGTGCAAGTTATACTCTCAAAGGATATGCACCTAACAAAATAAAATGAGTTTTTGAAAAAAGAGGGTCAAATCACCTGATGGAGATCAGGCATTCAGATAATGATCAGCACATCATGAATTTACGTATGAAAAAACCGGTTGTGTGGAGATGATGCTAAATGAATGGCCTCGCATCAACTGGGGATAAATAATTTCAATCTTGATTATTGTGACAGATAGCCTCCATCCACAGCATAATATGAGCCTGTAACGAACGATGCTTTATCCGAACATAACCACAAAACCAATTCAGCCACTTCTTCGGATCTTCCCAGACGTCCCATAGGGTGCAGTCCCTCCAGTACTTTTAGCGTGGCGTCATCCAGTATATCCAGAAGTGGCGTCCTGATATATGCAGGACCGACAGAAGTGATACGGATATTATTAGCCGCATATTCGAGCGCTGCAGTTTTGGTCAGACCCACAACACCATGTTTTGCGGCAACATACGCCGGCGAAAATCTGGTGCCCACTTGTCCAAGGATAGAAGCCATATTCACAATTGCACCTCCGCCCGATGATAACATCGCGGGAATTTGGTAACGCATGCCATAAAAAACTCCGGACAAATTAATGCTGATCACTTTTTCCCATCCATCAACCGGGTAGTCACCCGTCATGCTTAATGGACCTCCGATGCCGGCATTATTCACTGCAATATGAAGTGATCCATACGTATCGATTGTTTGCCTGACAAGCTGTTCATTGTCTTCCGGGCGTGACGTATCCGCTTTGATAAAGGTTGCATCACCTCCATTTTTTTTTATTTCATCAACAGTGTTTTTTCCACCGGTTTCATTTATATCAGATACGATCACTTTTGAACCCTCTGCTGCGAAAAGGATAGCTATGGCCTGTCCAATACCGGAACCAGCTCCAGTGACGATAGCAACTTTGTTTTCAAGTGTTTTCATTCGTAAAAAGTATAGTTAATAAAATTAGAAAGAGAAAATTTATTTTTATAAGCGGCTATAAGGCTACCCCAATATATTTTTTATCACTATCAGGCCTGAATATCAACATTAGGTACATCCAGTTCTGGCTGGAAGCAGGATTTTGAATTCCCTGCAAATATTCCAATGAAGCTTTTGCAAACATCTGGCTGTATCCTGCCTGCAGTGATAATGCTTTGTTGAAAGTATATCCCGCAGTAAAATCAAATTCAGATCCCAGGGATTTATCCATCAATACATTTTCATCAAAGATATCAGCGTCCGCCATGAAGGAATGATAACTCAGGTTAAGAAACATTTGAGATGCAGGATGGTAGGTAAGACGAGCATAACCATCACGAAGACCTACAGAATTATGATGCCGGCCACCTACATAAAAATAATCCATGTAGCCATTGTGTATGTGATTCGTTCCAAAGAGGGGTTCAAATGAACGATTTTCATTTGTTGTATTATGCTGACTGGTACCGCTCAAAATTTCATACCCGATCATGGCTTTTAGGTGGCTGGTGTGGGTCTCGTTCAAGTTAATATCATATGCTATTTGCAATCCCGCATCATATGCATTTACTTTTTTACCAGAAATATCTTTTCCTGCCTGGTAGTATCCAAACCCTGCTACTGTCGCATGGCCTTTGTGATATGCCAGGTTAGATATGCCATACGTTTGCATATACCGCGTATCCTTTTCAGTGATTTGATTCAGTGAATCCCGTTGGATGTATTGACGTCCATTATTCCAGAATAGTACTGAATATTCCAGCTCTCCATGTTTATTCTCAAACCGCACCATTTGGGCAGTCTTATATTGATCCGGGATTGTGAATGTATTTCCTGATAACGACTCACCATTTTGATTGAAGCCCGCTCCAACATGCAGCTTCACATTCTTTTTCTCATACCTGAACTTTGCAAAATCATGAGCACGCGCCTGCAGCGCCCAGTCCAGATTGCCCAGGAATCGTACGTTGTCATAGTTCAGCTCCTGTCTGCCTAATTGAATGGACCAATATTCATTGAACGGGATCCTGATCCATGCTTCGTGTACTGACAACAGGTTGTCAGTAAGTTTTGCCTGCCCTGTATTGCCCCATGTACGGATATCCTGTATGCTTGCATAGAGTGAAATTTTTTCCCACTTATACGTGCCCTGTAATCTCAACCGGTGGCTGATAAAAGCTGCAGGATCAGCACCATCAGATATCAGCCTGCCATATCCATGACGAAATTCTGCACGTTGCACTAACTGGCCACCGATGGAGAACTGGGCGAAAGAAAAAAATGGAAAGAGCATCATTGAAACACATATGATGCACCATTTTTTCGCAATGGGCATTTTATAAACCGGAAATTTCATGATTACATTTCTTTAAGGGTAGAAATTATTATGTCTATTGTCTCCGCATTATCTACTCCGAGACCTTCCTGCTGATGTACCATTTCACCGTTCGGATTAAAAACACTGATGATATTGGAGTGTGAAAAATCCATCGGTGAGATCTCTTCATATTTCACAGATAGCACATTCGCCAGTTCGCGTGTAGTGTACTCAGTGCCCTGCAGAAAAATCCAATGAGATGCGTCCATTTGGTTTTCGTGTGCAAAGCTTTTTAGCCTGGAAGGGGTGTCAGTTTCAGGATCGATACTCACCAATACAAATTGTACGTCCGGCAAATATTTTGCAGGTATCTCAGATTCGATATTTCGCATGTCAGCCACTAATCGGGGACATGCTACTTTGCATGATGTATAGATCATCACCAGGACGGTGACTTTACCCTTCAGATCCTGTAACTGGATAGAGGAGCTATCCTGCGTATTCCATGCAGATTCAAGATTGAAGATGGAATGCTCATTAAGCGCATCAGCTGGTAATGTGTTGGCTTCTGCAGTTTGTTTTCGGTCACAGGCCCCAAAGAGCAAGGCAGAGAGGAGAACTAAAAATAATGCCGGATTAGATTTCATTTGTGTTGATGTCTTTCGCACATCTGAAACCCAGATTGCGTATAGAATAATTGGCCTTCAGGCTGCCCCGGAATGCGTAGCGCATAAAAGCAGCATAGTTCATCAGATCACTGGATCCTAATGAACCACTTCCACAAAACAGATCAGGATCATTGTTGCCATCTTTTCTTGATTCGCCTGAAATCAATACGGAATTAAAATCTTCTGTCCACTCCCATACAAGACCATGCAGGTCATGCAGGCCCCAAAAGTTTTTTGGTGTATCACCTATAGTGCCCAGGTAAGATTGTGGCTTTTCGTATTGATGAAGGATATACTGATTGTACGTATCCAGAGTGCGTGCATCAGCAATCTTCTCATCGGCCATCGCTACATATTCCCATTCATCAATGGTAGGCAATCGCTTGCCCAGGCATGTACAATACGCCCTTGCCGCAAACCATGAAACTGTAGTAACCGGGGATGCACTATTTTGCATTTCGTTGTATGTAGTATCATTCACCCAGTCACTGAGATACTGGCCATCCGCAAAAATGTCTTTGACCGAAGATCTTCTCCAGTCAGGATGTATTTTCAGAAACTGGACATACTGGTCATTGGTCACCGGATATACATCCAGGTAAAAGTCTGTTACGGATACAAGGGAAGAGTCTTTTCCATACAATGGAATATAACTGCCTCCTGTAATTTTCATCATCGTATCCGGTACGACCACAAAGCTTTCACAGGGTTGATGAGATATTCTTTCTTCCTGCGTATCCTGAACTACTTCCTGAACGGTGGGCGTACATCCCGACATGAGGAATAAGATGATGAATGTGCAATGGGTATTCATGTCATTATGGATGTGCCATGGTATTCATAACCATATCAGCTGTAACGTCTTTTTTGTTGTTGCCCCAGCTATTATATACATACGTGAGTACGTTGGCAATCTCGGCAGGAGATAATTGTTGTGATGGCATGACGCTGTTATATTTTTTACCATTCACAGTTACTTCACCGGACAAACCCTTGAGTACTGTTAAGATGGCGCGATGTGGGTCTGCATTGAGATAATCAGATTTGGCCAATGGAGGAAACGCATTTGCAAGACCTTCACCTGCTGGCTGATGACAGGCGATACATGTTTTCGAATAAATTGCTTTACCCGCTGCGATCCTTTCATCCAAAGAAACGGCGACTGGTTCAGGAACTGCATTGGGATCAGCAGGCATGGCCTGGATGGAGCCACCTTCAGGCTGATATATACCTTCCATTTGAGTGCCTGAATATATGTGTTCGCTTTCTGCGCCCTTTATTTTCAGCATACCAAGTGCTCCTTTATTAAATGCCCGGAAAATACTGTGGTCAACCAGGATAAATGTGCCAGGAACTTCTACTTTGAATTCCACAATGGCAGCACCTCCGGCAGGGATCAATGTGGTCTGTACATTTTCATTGATCAGCGATCCGCCTTCAACGTACACCCTGTCAAAAATTTCTCCGATTACGTGAAATGAAGAAACAAGATTTGGTCCGCCATTGCCTACAAATAATCTGACCGTTTCACCCACATTTGCAGTCAGAGCTCTATCTTCTGTCAGGGCTCCCACTTTACCATTGAATACGACATAGTCCGCTTTTTCATCAACGGCTTTTTGCATATCAAAAGGTTGCAAACCCGGATCTCCATTTTTTCCTACTGTATAAAAATCGCCCTGCATAACATAATATTCTTTGTCCACTTCCGGAAGACCTCCTTCAGGTTCTACGAGGATCAATCCATACATACCATTGCCGATGTGCATGCCGACCGGTGCAGTCGCACAGTGATACACATACAATCCCGGATTGATGACTTTAAATGAAAAAACTATTTCATGCCCGGGCGCTACGAAAGATGATGTAGCGCCTCCACCAGGACCTGTCACGGCATGCAAATCAATATTGTGAGGCAATTTATTATTAGGATGATTTTTCAATGTAAACTCTACTTCATCTCCAACACGTGTGCGAATAAAACTTCCTGGCACAGATCCGCCAAATGTCCAGAAGACATATCGTACACCATTGGCCATTTCACTTTCCTTTTCTATAATTTCCATGTCGACCAATAACTTTTGGGCAGCACGGTTTCCCACTGGGAATGGAACTTCGGGTGGGGAGGTCAGTTTTGCCTGTACGGTACCCTTAGTTTCGATTATGGTATGGTCAATATGGTCAGGTCCCGATTTTTTACAACCGGCGAGGAGAAGACTTGAAATGCTGATGCAAATCAGGGCAGTATAATAGTGATGAAGGGTCTTCATGATTGATTGGCTTTTATTTTGTCGTTTTTCAATTCCATGGCACCCGAAAAAAGGATATTATTTTCAAGGTGAATGTGCAGTTGCAGATCGTTATAATATTCTTTCAGAAGAGAAAATGTAACATGGGCTACATTGCATCCAAATTGGAGTTGATAGTCCTGTGTCAGCTCGCTAATTTTTTGCCAGCGATTGCCTTCATTTTCATGGTCGTGTTCCATGGCAGCAATCATTTGCTGAAAGAATTGTAAGGGAACACAATTCGTAGATTGAACAGTAGTTTGATGTGAAGCAAGATCCAGGATCATTGGAAATACTATGGTTTCCTCTGCTTCCATGTGTTGCATCAGATCCTGTGCATCCTCGATGAATAAGTTTTTTATCGCTCCGAGTGCAGGTTGATTTTTACCATGAGCCTTGTGGATTTGTTCGAGATAGGCAGTGATCACCGGGATCTGCTGACGGATATATCCATGATGTCTTTCGATGATGTGAGCGATCAGGTTTTCGGGTTTCCATTGAGAATCATCGATGGGAATATCTTTTTCTACCTCATGAATGCCTTTCAGTTCATCCATCATGTCTTCAGCCGAAAGTCCTTTCTCCGTAAGAGCGTCGCGTAACGTCCGGTGTCCGCGGCAGCAAAAGTCGATTCCATTTGCTTTAAAAACCGCTGCAGTCCGGTAGTCATGCGCAACGATTTCACCAATTTGATCTTCGAGCTGAATATTCATGGTTCATTGATTTATAGTGATTGTTTATTTTTTATAGCGGGATACTGAAGGAAGCGATAGTGTAATAGATGCCCCATCCAACAAATCCAATGATGATGGCCCACAACCAGGCGGGAATGCTACGAGGTGTTTCACTTCCTTCAATCAGGAAGGTGCGCTGATCACCTTTTCCATAGGCATTGATCATCAATGGTATGACACCATCCACAACTTCATGATCTGAAAGACCTTCTACTGCCACAGCGGGCCCATTCCGGATGACAAAAGGAATTTTACGAATACCTTCCTTGCCATGCGGATCTTTACTGATGATCTTTAAAACATGTTCGCCATCCACCAGCCGGCGTGTGTCAAGTTCGAAATTGATGGGCGTCGTGAATTCTCCCACTGGCTTTGGATCTTCATCAAGAAATATTCTGACTTTACTCTGATTGCTCATGATTGATCTTCGTTTAGAATAGAGTATTTGATATGTTTGGCATCTGTCTCTCCGGGCCGGATCAGCCATTTGACAGAATAATAAAGTGATGCTATCGTAATGATGATGACAACCCACATGATGACATAGTCCCATTTATCAGGCCCGACTCCGTGGATGACACCTTTAAATACTTTCGGTTGATTTCGCTCGCATACCGGGCAGGCATTGACTAGAATTGTCATGAACACCATCAACAGAGATAAGGTGATCCGTAATACTTTATTGAGGTTCATTAGCTGACGTTTTTATTTTAATGAAGTCCATTATTTTCTTCACTTCAGCGGTTGACAATGAATCTCCTGCATTACCCCATGCGGTGCGTTCGTAGTTGATGATGGCAGTTACTTCTTTTTCGGTCCACTCCATGTTGGTACCGATTCCTGCCATCGCACTAAATTCAGGTCGTGCATCGTAGCCATTCATGATGATGTCTACATATAGCTCCAGATTTTCACCCAGCACGATCGGACTATCTTTCAGTGGAGGAAATGCTCCTTTCAATCCTTCACCATTTTCCTGGTGACAGCTTTGGCAATTGGCGACATACAGTGCTCTTCCGTCCATGGCATCTCCATCAGCAGCTATAACATCCTTTTCCTTTTCATATAAAAAGATCTTAGGCTTTGTATCTTCCGGTAATGGGGCTTGTTTGAGAGATTGCAGATATGCGATCAGCTGAAGTGCTTCTTTTGTTGCCACGACCTCACCTTCCTTTCCATTGAGGAATTGTTTGGGAACACTTACGATGACATCACTTTTCAAAGGGTGTTTTTTAATTTCAAACAACCAGGGATATGAAGGCATGATCGATTGTTCCACAACGATCCTTGGATTGTACAGGTGCATCAGGTGCCATTCAAATATGGGTTGACGTGTTCCCACATCTGTGAGATCAGGACCTGTACGTTCGGTACCCATCAGTGTCGCTGTATTTTGCCATACACTGGTTCGTGTGATATGTGCATAATCAGCAGGTATGCCTGGCCTTGAACCAAATACTCTGTCCATGTCTACATTCCGTACCTGTTGTGTATGACAAGCCACACAACCTTCACGGATATAAATGTTTCTTCCTGCCAGTGCATCACCTGATAAGGGTTCTGTATTCGGCAGGGGAGCATTATTTCGCTGATTCTGGATGGCTGGCATGATTGCCGTAAGGAATGTCAGCACAAAGAACATCAGTCCTGCTATCGCATAGAGTTTGCGATGATCATTAAATACATTCATCGTTATAAGGTTGTTTGTTTTTCTGAAGCCAGGATTTTATAGGCTTCTTTATTTACATCGATCACTTCAATATCTTTACTTACCATTTTGTAAAAATTATAGGCAAAAAAGAAGTGTGACAAAAACATAAGACTACCGCCGATCGCGCGCCATACCCAGTAATCAAACATCACTACCACGCTATCTATAAATGGTTGCTGGTCCATCCACATCAATCCTCTCAATGTACCACCGATGGAAAGAGGTACTGCATACAGAAGCAGTCCAACAAATGCCAGCCAGAAATGAGCACCAACCAGGTGTTGTGGTGGTTCCTTTCCTGTAAGACGCGGAACGATAGCATAAGTACCACCCCATATTGCAAATGTGATAATACCATAGAATCCAAAATGGGAATGTCCTACAGTAAAGTCAGTGAAATGCCAGAGAAGATTTGTAAAGCGGAATGCCTGTGCTGTTCCCTGCAGTGATACGATCAAATAATACACTACAGCCACCAGGAAAAATGGAAGTGTATAACTATTCGCAACCTTTCTCCACTGACCTTTGAATGTCATGGTAAAGTTGATGGAACCTGCTACAACAGGAATGATCATGCCAGCACTTCCAACAATACCAACAGTCTGCAACCACCATGGTATCGCACTGAATACAAAGTGATGCGTACCGATCACTGTATAAAACAAGATCTGTGTCCAGAATGCCAGGATACCAAGACTATATGCGTATATCGGACGATTTAATTGTTGTGGAATAAAATAATAGAGCAATCCGAGTGTGAACAAGGTGAACCACATGCCCACACCTGAGTGCATGTAATATCCCTGTACAATCGTTTCACCAAGACCGTTTTGCCAAAATGGGAGATAGGCAGTTAATGCAATGATGATCGTAAAGATGATTGCAGAGATAATATACCAGTTTGATATATAGATCTCTTTGGTAGAACGGTTAGCGACAGTTATTAAAAAATTACCAAGGGTGAGGATCAGCGCGACAGCAAATAATGCTGTGATCGGCCAGATATATTCCCTGAATTCTCCACCACCATTATTGATCCCAGCCATCAGGCTCAGTGAACCTAAGATGACCATCAGATTGATCAGGATTAAACCGATCCAACCCCAGCTGATCTTAAAGATCTTTGTATTGCTGACGGTTGGTACTACATAATATCCAAGACCGATGATGCCCAATGATGCCCAACCCCAGAAAACCATGTTCGTGTGTACGGGGCGTAAACGTCCAAAGCTTAGCCAGCTCTGGCTATCGACTTCCGGTGCAACAAATTTGATTCCCACATATTCACCTATCATGCCACCGAGAACCAGCCAGAAAGCTGCGCATCCCAGGTATGATAAAATGAGTTTGGTAATATCAGGACTCAACGATGGACGTGGAGTGGCTTTTTTCTTGACAGCAGTAAAATGGACTTCGTGTTCTGTGCTTACATTTTGAACAAGGCCTCGTTCATCAGCCGGCATTTCACTGCCTGATAATACATCTGGGGGCATCTCGAAGTGTTCACGCACCTGCATTTTTCGCAATTCTTCCTTAAGTTCACTGCCGCCGTTATTGCGAAGTTTCACGGCAAGTAACTGAGCTTCTTTGCTCTTGCGTTTATTTTGGAAAACCTTGACGGCATTGTTAGCCTGGACAAGCGCGAAGATGGCGCCCAGTACTACGGGTATCATGATCAGTGTGATCGTGATGATGATGCCAGGTTGACCGAGTAATGGCTTTTGCATACTCTCCGCAGTCTGTGCTGCAACAGGGCTAACGATGAACAGGAGCAGCAGGAAGGTAAGTGAACAGAGGATTGATAAGGATTTCTTCATTTCAATATCTTGTTTGTTTTGTATGCTTTGCATTCATGATTTCCACATGTGTTCAAAGCGAACTCAAAAGTCCGATGCACGAGGATTTTGATTGATGACGAGAATCAATTGAAAAGGTGATATTGGTATGGAGATCTAATAAAGAAGATGAACATTAGCATAGAGATTCTCCCAATGTGCATGGAATTCATCCAATAGATTCGCACGTATATGCCGTATATACTTTGTCAGCATTTACGGCCTCTGTAGCCCTAATTTTGAAAAGTTTTATGGTAAATGCCGTATACATTTAGAATGCAGGAATAAACCCTTCATTGTCACGCTACGCATGAACATCATCCAACAGATGCTACATATGCAGGGGTAAACCCTGCATCTACTTGGGTGTGTGTATTTGTATTATGTCAGTGAACATGAAGAATCTTATATTCTTTGTTGGTGATATTTCACTGTAGATGCAGGGTTTACCTCTGCATTATTACCTAACCTGGCCTGCATTCCTTCACCACCTTCATGATGATCATCATGATTTCGATTGACCAGCATCAGGATCGTAGCTTATTTGTCATGCTAGATTTGCCCCTTATTCAAAATTCAAGCTGGTATGATACCAATTGGGTGTGGCTTCACATGTATCTTTAGCCTCTTATGCCTAAAATGAATCTCAAATTCACATGATCAGACCCGGCAATGGATCCTTCAACCATCTTGAAGCCCTCTTCAATTATGCCACCATGGGGATCCTGATCACAGATAACAAAGCATGCATTACTGCTATCAATCCTTTTGCTTTGCAGGAGTTTGGGTACAATGAGGATGAGATCATGGGACACAAAATAGAAGTGCTGATTCCGCATCGATATCAACATAGTCACGAATCTCATCGCAACCAGTATTTTCAAAAGCCGTCTTCAAGACCGATGGGTTTAGGAATCGATCTTTTTGCTATGCGAAAGGACGGCACAGAGTTTCCGGTTGAAGTAAGCCTTGGTAATTTTGATCATCATGGTGAGAAATTTGTAATAGCCTTTATCAGCAATATTGAGGTCCGTAAAAAATCTGAAGCTGCTATTAGAAAGCTGAATGATGAACTTGAGTCTGCGGTAGAGCAACGGACCATAGAATTGACCAATACAATGCATGAGTTGGAAAAGTCAAAGGAAGAACTATCAAAGGCGCTTGAAAAGGAAAAAGAGCTGGGAGAGTTAAAGTCAAGATTTGTAACGATGGCATCGCATGAATTCAGAACTCCGCTGAGCACTGTATTGTCATCATCATATCTGATCCAGAAATATATAACAGCAGAAGACCAGGTAAAGAGGGAGAAACATCTGGAACGGATCGTATCATCAGTGAATATGCTGACCAGTATTCTGAATGATTTTCTTAGCCTGGGACGAATTGAAGAAGGGAAGATCCAGGTCAGAATGACTGAAATTGATACAGAAGAATATATCAAAGCGATTGTAAATGAAATAAAAAACAGCCTTGCCAAAAATCAGCAGATCAAATATCAACATCGCGGAGACAGGTATGTAGTGCTGGATCAGACCTTGCTGAAACACATTATCCTTAACCTTATCTCTAATGCGAGTAAATTTTCGCCTGAAACCAAACCCATCGAAATTGAGACCACCCAGGAAGACCATCTCTTACGTCTCACAGTAAGAGATTATGGTATGGGCATTTCCAAAGAAGATCAAAAACATCTTATGGAACGTTTTTTCCGTGGCAGTAATGTCGCCAACATACAGGGGACAGGTCTTGGCCTGCATATAATCTCCAAATACGCGGAACTAATGAATGGCACAGTAGCCTGTAAAAGTGAATTACATGCAGGTACGGAATTTATCATTACGTTTAACATCAACGAACCATCATGAAGAAAATATTATTGATCGAAGACAATGATGATATTCGGGACAATACTGCTGAAATATTAGAATTGGCAAATTATGAAGTCCACGTTGCTGAGAATGGCAAACGTGGTGTTGAGAAAGCGTTGGAGTTTTTACCTGATCTCATCATTTGTGATATCATGATGCCCGAACTGGATGGGTATGGTGTACTACATGCGATCCAGCGTAATGAAGCCATAAAAAATACGCCATTTATTTTTCTGACAGCAAAAACAGAACGAAGTGATTTCAGGAAAGGAATGGAATCCGGTGCTGACGATTATATCACAAAGCCCTTTGATGGTACGGAACTCCTCAATGCTGTGGATGGCCGCTTAAAGAAAGTAGAATGGTTGAAGAAAGAGGCGTTGAATGGATTGGAAGGTCTTGATAAACTAGTGAAAGCCACGACCCAGCAAAATCCATGGATGACATTGACATCTGACCGGAATAGTAACAAGTACAAGAAAAAACAGGTAGTGTATTCTGAGGGGAATCATCCCAATAAGCTGTATTACCTGCACCAGGGGAAAGTAAAAACATTCAAAACCAATGAGGGCGGGAAAGAACTGGTGACAAATCTGTATAGCCCGGGAGATTTTTTTGGACATGTAGCATTGCTGGAGGGTACGACCTATTCGGATACTGCGGAGACGCTGGAAGAGTCAGAACTGGTGATCATACCGAAAGAAGAATTTGATGACATGATCAACCAGAATGTGGAGGTAGCGCGTAAGTTTATCCAGATCCTGGCGAAAAATATTTCTGATAAGGAAAATCAACTACTGGCGATGGCGTATAATAGCTTGCGAAAGAAAGTTGCTGATTCATTGCTGATGGTCAGTAAAAAGTATAAGACGGATGTGGATGGAGGATACTCTATCGACATGAGCCGTGAAAGCCTGGCAAATATTGCAGGAACTGCTACTGAATCGCTTGTGCGCACCCTGAGTGATTTCCGGAACGAAAAAATGATTGATATACGGGATGGTAATATTGTCATCACCGATATTAAAAAGCTTGAAAAGCTGTTGAATTAACTATTCGGTTTGCAATGGGGGCATGCTTCTTGCCTGCTGCAGGAAATCATTGACGTCTGATTTTAATTTTGTGAGCCGGATTTTTGCTGTCGTCATTTGTGATTGGAGCATATTGCTCAGGTTATCAAATCTCCCTGTATTGATCTCCTTTTGATTATTGGCTTCTATGAGACTATCAAGCTCGCCAATATTATGGCGAAGCAAATTGATAAACTCCTCTTCCGATAGCAGGTGGGAATAGAGGTCTTCTACCTGGGGAAGCAGGCTGATGTCAAAATTGTCCTGCAACATATTTGACAGACGGGTCTTCATCAGGATGTTTTCATCCGACATATAGCCTAATGACTGTTTCCAGTCCTTGATATCACTTTTCAATTTGCTTGTCTTTTCCAACATCTCCCTGGTACTTGATCCATATAAATACTATTCATACCATAATTATGGAATAAGCGTCAAATATCCAATCGGGTGATTGGACTGGAAATGACGGGCATCAGGGTTTGATGCGATTGAAATCAGGAGAATGGAGTAGGGGAAAAAGTGGGCCCACCTGGAATCGAACCAGGCACCACCTGATTATGAGTCAGGTGCTCTAACCGAATGAGCTATGGGCCCTAAAGAAGGGGCAAAGATAATTTTTCTGATGAAAAGGAATCACAGGATCAAGGGATCACAGGATCACGGGTTCAAAAAGCAAGGGAACAGTGGATCACAGGATCAAGGGATCACAGGATCAAGGGAGGTTGATAAACATTTATTCTTTGCAATGCTTATCTTATCATTTACAACCTGATCCAAAACAAGGATCATTTTTTATCTATTTCGAGAGGATGGTGCCATGATATAGATAAATGATTGAGACTAAATAAAAACCAATAAGCCAACCACGATGAACGAAAATCAACTTCGCAAGCGAATCAGGGCCTTTATCATTTTTTTTATTTGCGCCATCCTGGTCAGTGGGATTTCCACATTTCCGATTGAAACCGAACTTGCATATTTGGTTGAGCACGATTCGTGGATTCCAAATCCATTCCGAGATTGGTTTGCTACAGTCTATGAAGCGATACGAACTACTAATGAGAAGTATCCGTACCTCGCATATGGCGTGGATTGGCTTGGATGGGCGCATTGCATTATTGCGATTATGTTTATTGGTCCGCTTCGTGATCCGGTCCGGAATATCTGGGTGATCCAATGGGGGATTATTGCCTGCCTACTCGTATTCCCATTAGCATTGATCGCGGGGCATTTCCGGGAGGTTCCATTGTACTGGCGCCTTGTAGATTGTTCGCTGGGACTTTTTGGACTGTTGCCACTTTCCCTGTGCCTGAGAGATATTAAACGTCTTGAGGTCCTTGAAGGCAGATCTATACAGTCCAATTTATAATTACTATTCTAATTCAGCGCTGGTTGAAGATGAATTATCCCATGCAGCTAAAAGCTGCCTTCAATGATTATTCTCATACCAATGTTTGAGGATATTGGTTTGAAGTTACAAACTTTAAACAGCATGTATGTGTTTAGAAAAATCTAAAATCTAAAATCTAAAATCTAAAATCTAAAATCCCAATTCGAATTATTCTTCGATCTTGATCAACCGTATCTCCACCCGCTGATTCCGTTTCCTTCCTTCAGGCGTTTGATTCGTGGCTACAGGCTTGCGCTTACCGTAACCTTTGGAGATCACACGACGCGATTCGATGCCTTTGTTGATTAAGTAACTGGCAACAGACTGCGCGCGCTCGCTACTGATACGATCGCAATACTCATCCGCAGGAAGTCCATTTGTGTGGCCAGATACCTCAATGATCGTAGTAGGGTTGTCATATAAGAATTCATACAACTCATTGATCGATGGAATCGCTTCTGATTTGATATTGATACTATCTGCATCGAACTGGATTTTTTCCATTCGGATCGGCTCTCCGGAAGAGAGACGTTCTGATGTAAGCTCCGGAAGAACTTTTTCACGGACGACAAAATCTTTTGTAGAAGAACATCCATTCTGATCCGTGATCACTACAGTACCATTTCCTAATGGGAGTTTGGTTGCCTGTAATGTTGTTTCTCCTGAGCTCCACTTGTATGAATAAGGGGAAGTGCCACCTTTAATTTCTACAGAACCTTTACCGTCACTGATACGATCATTCGTTGCCGAGCGAAGATTGATGACAGACACCTGCATGGCAGGTGGTGCCTTAAGTATATATTCTGTAGAACTCTTTTGACCAGACGCATCTGTAACATCAATTGAATATTTCCCTGCAGGCACATTCGTCATCGAAGCAGATGATGTCCCATTGCTCCAGGTGTATATGTAAGGTGCTTTGCCACCTTTTGCAACAGCATCCAATGTGCCTTTGGCATCGGCGCATGAAAGCTGAACGGTCTCTTTAATGGAAACAGTAAGAGGTAAAATTTCTTCTTTGATCGTAACGCTTACTTCTGCACTGCAGCCATTTGCATCAGTAACAGTCATCGAATGTGCGCCAGGAGTCAATCCCGTGACAGCCATTGTAAATGTATTTGCAGGCCATGTCTTTCCATTATAGGCGTACGGAAGTTTTCCGCCAGACACTTTTAGTTTTAATTCACCATCAGCATTGCCTGTAGAAGCAGATGCAATATCAATTGCAGTTACCTGAAGTTTTTCCGGTTCTGCAATCTGGTGGTTGAGGTTCGTAACCGTACCTGCTGCATCCGTAATGGCAACAGTATATGAACCAGCTCCAAGGTTAGTAACTGTAGAGGTTGTCCATTCGCGTCCACTTCCTTTCCATATGTATGTGAATGGTTCTTTGCCACCTTTCACATCAGTTGAAAGAGAAGCAGACTGGTCACCTGCGCAATTCAATTCACCAGACTGTTTTATGGAAGCAGCGATAGCTTGAATATTTTCTGTAATGGTTACAGTGCCGGTGGCAGTACAACCATTGTTATCAGTTATGGTAACAGTATGGCTTCCTGCATTCAGTTTTTCAGCACGTGCTGTTTTTTCACCACTATCCCAGGCATATGAATATTTTTCTTTGCCACCTGACACTGTAACAGTAGCGCGGCCATTACTCGCATTCGTAGTTGCTGCTGTTTCGGCAGCAACGGTAACTTTCAACAGTTGTGGTGCATTGATCGCAACTGAGGTGGTTGCAGAGTTTCCTGCGGCGTCAGTTACAGTCAGGATATATTGTCCTTCTTTTATTCCCGTAAGTGTAGATGTTGTATTAGCATTGCTCCATGCATAGGCATAAGGCTCCTTGCCACCGCTTATTTTAGTGGTAACACTGGCAGTTGCATCGCCAGCACATTTTATTTCTTCCGTTTGCTCGTACGAAATATTCAGCGCGAGAATATTTTCACTGATCTCAACTGTCCCTGTGGCAGAACATCCGTTTCCATCCGTCACCGTAACAGTATGTTTGCCCGCACTAAGGTTAGTGGCTTTACTGGATGTTTCTCCATTATCCCATTTAAAATCAAACACGCCTGAACCACCTGTTGCTTTCACTACTGCCTTACCATTTTTTTCATTACCGGTAGCGGCTCCTTCAGCCTGTATGCTCACATTGATTTGAGTTGGCTGGGGAATTGTCAGATTTGCTGTTACGATGGCACTGGTTGCATCAGTGATTGTCACCTGGTAATTACCTGCTTTCAGGTTATCAATATTTTGTGTTCGCTGACCAGTATTCCATATATATACATAAGGACTTTTACCTCCTGCTACTTCTGAAGTCAGGGCAGCACCGATACCTTGATAACATTTTATATCCGCTGTCTGCTTAACCGTAGCATTCATAGCAGTGACATTTTCGCTAACGCTGATGCTTGCTTTTGATGTACAGCCATTTGCATCTGTAACCGTGACTTCATGAAATCCTGGCGATAAAGTTTTGACAGAGGCA
>JANPKZ010000336.1:0-11165 GCA_031426295.1 Saprospiraceae bacterium | reverse complement strand
TGGATTGTATCCGTATAGCTCACTGGTGGAAACTGGTAACATCACATACGTATTTGGTGACCAGGTCGTAACTGGCGCACAATTGGTTGAAAACGGGAATTCAAATATCAAATGGGAAACAACGACTCAAACTGATTATGGTATTGAGATGGGATTCCTGGAAGACAAGATCACGCTCGTTGCAGATTATTATAACAAGCGTACAGAAGATGTATTGGTGCGTGTTCCGATCCCACAATCAGCGGGTGATTTTTCACCACCCTATGTGAATGCTGGTACTGTTGAAAATAAGGGGTTTGAATTAGGTCTTTCTTTCCGAAATAATCTTGGCGACCTGCGTTATGAGATCTCTGCTAACATTGCGACTGTTCGAAATAAAGTTCTTTCGATTGCAGGAACAGAGCCACTATTAGGTGGATTTGGTTTGTCAGATGGTCCAATTACGCGTACAGAACCTGGTTATCCATTGGGATCATTCTACCTGTATGAAATGGAAGGTATTTTCCAGACGCAGGAAGAGATCAATGCACATGCAATACAAACTCCGGATCGGGAAGAAACAAGACCAGGTGATATCAAATTCAAAGACCTGAATGCAGATGGAATCATCGATGATAAAGACCGTGCACATCTTGGAAATCCATTTCCGGATTTCACGTATGGCATGAATCTCAGTCTCAACTACAAAAATTTTGATCTCTCTGCTTTAGTGCAGGGTGTTCAGGGAAATGATGTTTATTTCCTTTATGGGAATTTCGCATACGAAACACAGTTGAGAGGATTTAATAGTTATGCTGCTATCCTCGACCGGTGGACACCCACGAATACCGATACTGATATTCCACGTGTAACGGTTGATGATAAAAATCGTAACCGTCGTCCGTCAACAAGATTCCTCGAAGATGGTTCTTATCTACGCTTACGAAATATCACACTAGGGTATAATCTCAAAGGCCTGATCAAAACAGATAAGATCAAAGAATTCAGGCTCTATGTCAGCGCGCAGAACCTGTTGACAGCAACAAAATATTCCGGGTT
This sequence comes from Saprospiraceae bacterium, assembly GCA_031426295.1. Classification (GTDB taxonomy): domain Bacteria; phylum Bacteroidota; class Bacteroidia; order Chitinophagales; family Saprospiraceae; genus Opimibacter. The sequence continues at coordinate 10,127 of JANPKZ010000336.1, read as the reverse complement.
GGATCCAGAGATCCAGGCCAATACAAATGATACACGGGGATATGATGTATCCTCTGATCTCGCGGTAGGTATAGACTGGGGTACAGTACCCGCTCCGAGAATTATTTTATTTGGCATGAACCTCAACTTTTAATCGTCATGAATTTGAAATATACCTTATATATCATCCTCTTCCTCTTCGGTGCTTCAGCTTGTAATGGTTTGCTGGATAAGGATCCACTTGGCCGTCTCGATGCAGATGAGTTTTTTAAAACAGCTTCTGACGCGGTGCAGGCAGTTAACACGGCATACCAGCCATTATTAATCAATAATGCGAACAATAATTTTTACTGGGTCTTTGGCACTGTAGCTTCTGATGAAGCAATCACAGGTGGTGATGGCTCACGTCCGGGTTTTAATGACATTGACATCTTTAGCCACACACCTGCCACACAGGAGTTGAATGATTTTTGGAAATTAAATTATGGTGGTATCGTACAGGCAAACACAGTGATACACAAGACACCACTGATCGATGCAGATGAAACGCTTAAGAACCGCATCATCGGTGAAGGTCTTTTTCTGCGCAGCTGGTATCATTTTGTGTTGTCTCAGGTTTTCGGTGATGTTCCACTGATCACAACCATCCTCTCACCTGATGAAGTTTTTGTCGCGCGTACGACAAAACAGGTTGTATGGCAGCAGGTCGCTGTGGATGCAGAGCAGGCTGCTTCATTACTTCCTGTCAGTCATGGTGGAGCTGATGTGGGACGTGCTACAAAAGGTGCTGCATTGGCCTTAGCTGCCAAAGCATATCTCTACCTGGAAGATTATCAGGGTGTACTGAATAAGATCGCAGAGATCAAAGCATTGGGTATCTACTCTTTGCAGGCTGATTATCAAAACAACTTCAGGGAGAACACACAGAACAATAGTGAGTCAGTATGGGAAATCCAACATGCAAATCTTGAATTAGGTGTTGGAAATAGTCTGAATCAATGGTGGGCATCAAAGAAAATTCCGGATGGATATGGCTTTGCGGAAGTATCTGCAGAATTTGTTGCGGCTTTTGAACCAAATGATCCAAGGTTAAAGTTTACGGTAGCGCGACATAATGAGCCTTATTTTGGCTATATTTACAAGGCCTCTTTTTCATCTACAGGAGTCAGTCCCAGAAAATTCTTACAAGACACAAGCGAAGTCACCCAGAAATCTGATGGTGATATCAACTATACTGCGATTCGTTACGCTGAAGTATTATTGTGGGAAGCAGAAGCGCTTGCTGAATTGGGCCGCACATCTGAAGCACTTGTACCTTTAGAAGAAGTACGGGCGCGTGCACGTGCACAAGCAACCGATCCAACTACTGCCTTACCAGCTATCACCACAACGAATCAGCAGGAACTGATCGATCTTATTCGTCATGAACGACTGGTAGAACTGGGTTTTGAAATGCACCGGTTCTTTGACCTTGTACGCTGGGGTATTGCCGCAGATGTACTGGATGGTTTTACGGCGAATAAAAATGAAGTGTTTCCAATTCCCCAAACGGAGCTGGACTTAAATCCAAACCTCACACAAAATCCGGGGTATTAAAATTTTTTGAATGAAGTATGTGATCCTTACCGTATTTGCTTTGCTGTCCCTGGTCCTCAACGACCTGCAGGCACAGGTAGAGCAAATTAGTATTAACAGGGTAGAGCTCATGCCGGAAGATCCGTCACCGTATTCCATGCGTGACTGGAATGCTGTGGCACTCAAATATGATTCATTTGTCTACGATAAAAACAAAACCGGTGATTATCTGCCGCTTGTGTTTATAAAACCGGAGGGTACTAATTATCCGTTCAGACCCACATTTGGTTTAGATACCTATGTTGGTACCTTTAGTAATAATAATGGTGAAGCAATTAATGTCCTGCCTTCACTTGTTGGTGCCACATTAGCGGGTGCAGACAAGACAAACCAGTTTGGTGAAAACTGGATCCTCATGAGCCAGGATTATTTCAACAAAAACAATGGAGAAAATCTATACCTGAATAATATTGGTGGCCACAGCGGTGGCGATTGGTGGTATGACATGATGCCAAATATTTACTTCTACCAGCTGTATGATCTCTATGGAAAAATCGGTGATGCAGAATCACAATTGATCCTTGTGGCAAATCAAATGAATGCAGCTGTCAAAAACATGGGCGGTAAAGCAACACCATGGACGCGTGCATTCATGGATTATCGCGCATATGACTTCCTTCACATGGAACCGAATCCGGATGGTGTGCATGAACCAGAAGCCGCAGGATCGTTTACATGGCTGCTCTATCATGCATATAAAGAGACAGGCGATAAAGAATATCTCAAAGCTGCCGAATGGAGCATGGAATATTTAGTAAATCTCAATACAAATCCTTCATACGAATTACAATTGCCTTACGGTTCATACATCGCAGCAAAGATGAATGCCGAGATTGGTACAGAGTATAATGTTGAAAAACTTATGTTCTGGGTTTTTAACCGTGGTCCATTGCGTGGATGGGGAAATATTGTGGGTGAATGGAATGGTTTCGATGTTTCAGGATTGGTTGGAGAAGCAAATGATGGTGGCAATGATTATGCATTTCAGTTAAATGGTGTGCAACAGGCAGGTGCATTGGTGCCGCTGGTGAGATATGATAAACGATTTGCAAGGACAGTTGGAAAATGGATGCTAAATGTGGCGAATGCTACACGCCTGATGTTTCCCGGTTTTCTACCTTCGCATTTACAGGATGCTTCCGCGTGGTCAGCAGAATATGATCCGGAAGGTGTAATGGGATATGAGGCATTGCGTGAAGTGTGGATGGGCAACCGCCCGCTCGCAACAGGTGATGCACTCCGTAGTGGTTGGGCTGCAACCAACCTTTCCTTATATAGCACATCATCGATCGGTTACATGGGATCGATCATTAAGAAAACAAATGTGGATAAAATCCTAAGGCTTGATCTGTTGAAAACAAATTTTTTCCAGGATACAGCATATCCATCCTATTTGTTTTATAATCCGCATGTAACTTCGCAGAGTGTTTCCTTTGATATCGGTGCCAATGCAAGTGACATCTATGATGTGCTTTCAGAAACATTTATTCTACAGAATGTATCCGGTGATATCAGCTTTACGATTCCTGCTGATCAGGCATTGTCTATTGTTGTTGCTCCTGCGGGAGGAAGCATACGTTATGAGAATAATAAAATGCTCATCAACAATGTAGTTGTCGATTATAATCAAACAGCCGTTGCATACAATTACCCTCCACGCATCCAGTCACTTGATGTAGAGAATAAGTTAGTTGAGAAAAATTCAACAATCACTATTTATGGAAAAGGAATTGACCAGGAAACGAAAGACCTGATCTACACATTTTTCCTGCCAGGTGATACGATCTCATCGCTTGAAAAAACCGCAACCTGGACTGCGCCTGATGCAGAGGGGGTTTTTGAAATAAAACTTGTTGTGGAAGATGAAGCACAACAAACCGACACTGCAATTATTATCATTACGGTAGTTTCAGAAATTAATATTGTGCCGGAGATCCTCGATCTGGTAGCGCATAAAAAATACACATCTCCGGATGGATCGATTCGATTGGATGCTGTCGTACAGGATCTCAATGGTGATCCAATCGATTATGAATGGACTACCAGTGGTGGTTCTATTTCCGGTTCTGGGGCCATGGTATTCTGGAATGCACCTCCCACAGAAGGAATTTATACTGTTCAGGTTGAAGTGAATGACGGACGTGGAGGCACTTCATCTGAGTCAATTCAATTACTTGTCATCGATCTTGACAATCATGTAGAAGAGGATCTCATCGCATACTATCCGTTTGCAGGCAATGCACAGGACATCAGTGGCAATGCATTACATGGTCAGGTGCTGGGTGCAAAACTTACCCCCGACTCATTAGGAAATCCAGCATCTGCTTATTTCTTTGATGGGGTAAATGATCACATTCGGGTAACAAATAATTCTATCCTGAATTTTGCAGATGGTATTACGGTATCATTGTTTGCAAAGCCAGGCAATATTGGAGATAAAGAACGATTTATCATCTCTCACGGTAGCTGGCAAAACAGGTGGAAACTCTCTATAACACCTGAAGGAAAAGTTCGCTGGACATTGAAGAATACCTCCGGAGTAGTACGTGATCTGGATTCTGAAACGGTTGTGACCTCCGGAAAAAATTATCATATTGCCGCATCCTACAATGGAAAATTCATGATGTTGTATGTCAATGGTCGTATGGAAAGTTTTGCTGCATTGAGCGGTGATATAAATTCAAGCCCGGTGGACCTCGAGATTGCGCAGCTGATGCCGGATGATCCTGCCTATAACTACAACGGTGATCTGGATGAAATAAAAATTTATAATTACGCCATACTTCCGGATTCTGTAACTGTAGAAAGTGGACAGGTAGTGACCAGTACTGGAGAGCCCGTTGTTTTACAACATACACCATTCGTCATTTATCCAAATCCTTCAACCTCATATATCAATATCGATTTAACTGCAATTAAGGACTTCATTTCACTTTCTGAAACTACCTATTCAGTTTTGGATCTTGATGGACGAATACTTTCCAAAGAACATTTTGGAACAACATGGAACAAAAAAATAAGTACGCAAACATTACAACCAGGTACTTTTTTTTTAGAAATACAAACGCACAGCAAACGATGGATACAATCATTCATCGTCACCCATTAAAGAAGCAATAATTCACTAACAATAAAAAAAGTAGGTAATAATGAGAAGAATTTACAATTGGCTGATTCCTGTCGCCATGGTTATTCTCGGAATGCCAGTCATGCATGCTCAGGAACAAGTAGCATACTATGACTTCAACGGCAGTGCCAAGGATCAAACCACGTATGAGAATCATGCAACCGTTCACGGAGCAACTCTAACCCAGGACCGTTTTGGTGTGGCTAACCACGCCTTTCTGTTCGATGGAGAGATGAGTTCCATTACAGCTCCAAATGCTGTACAACTTGAGTCACCTACTGTGACTGTAAGCTTTTGGGTTCGTGTTGATGATCTCCCGGATCAGGGAGAAGTGTATCTGCTGTCACATGGTGGCTGGCAGGAACGATGGAAGATATCTCTTCCGTCACATGGCAAACCAGTATGGACGACTAACCATGAAAATGGTATTTCGGACATGGATGCCGGTAGCAATTTCCTTCTGGAAGGTGATTGGACACATGTGGTGATGGTCCATGATGGTGCTAAAGACCTCATCTATTTCGATGGTGGACTCGTAGCTGAGAAAGATGTTGTGGGTAACCTGAATAATTCTACGTATCCATTAGGTATCGGTTACAATCCGATTGAAGACAATTTGTTCTTCACGGGTGCACTGGACGATATAGCCATATATAACGGAGCCTTGAGTGCATCTGAAATTCAGGCTCTTTTCACTCAGCAAAATACAGCTCCAACTTTTCCTCCGGGGATAGTTGCCAGCTATGAGTTTGATGGCAACCTGCTGGATAATTCGGATTATGAAAACCATGCACGTGGAACAGATATAACTTATGTTCCGGACCGTTTTGGTTTTGGAAAAGAAGCTGTTGAGTTCAATGGTGTATCATCTGAAGTAACAGCAGCGAATTCTGCACAACTGAATTCACCTTTTACATCGGTTTCTTTTTACATCAAACCAAATTCCCTTCCAGCTTCAGGTGAAGCTTTTGTAGCATCTTTTGGCGGATGGCAGGAGCGGTGGAAGATCTCTCTTCCATCTCATGGAAAATTGGTCTGGACAACTAACCACATCAATGGTATTTCAGACATGGATGCCGGAGACGGAAATGCACTGGTTGTCAATGCATGGACACATGTGGTGATGGTTCATAGTTCATCCAAAGATCTTATCTACATCAACGGTGTACTGAAAGCTTCGAAAGATGTAATTGGTGCGCTTAACAGTACTACCATGCCATTAGGAATCGGTTACAATCCTATCGATGGCGGTAATTACTTTGATGGCGCCATTGATAATTTCCAGATTTTTAATACTGCATTGAATGCGTTAGATGTTGATGCACTTTATGATGAATTACAAGTTCCTAATCCGGATCCAGGACCAGGACCGTTAGTAGCTAATTTCCCTTTCAGTGGTGACCTGAGTGATGAAACCATCTATAACAATGATGCGGATTCTAAAGATGCTCACTTTTCAGCTGACCGTTTCGGTTATGCTAACAATGCACTCCATCTCGACGGAACATCTGGTGTAGATGTAGCAAATGCACCACAATACAATTCTGATTACACCACAGTAAGCTTCTGGGTCAACCTGGATGAGCTTCCTGCTTCTGGTGAAGTTTACTTATTGTCACATGGTGGATGGCAGGAGCGCTGGAAGATCTCTCTTCCTTCTCATGGCAAACCAGTTTGGACAACACATCATGCAGCAGGTATCTCTGATATGGATTCAGGAAACACTGCATTGGTTCCGGGCAACTGGACTCATGTTGTAGTGTCACATGGTCCTGTACAGGACAAAATTTATATTGATGGTGTACTTGCAGCTTCGAAAGATGTAGGCAATGCACTTCTATCTACTAATTATAACCTCGGTATCGGCTATAATCCGATCGATGGTGGTAATTACATGAAAGGCTCAATGGATGAAGTACGTCTGTACAACCGTGATCTGACAGATCAGGAAGTCGCAGATCTGTATGCTGAGCAATCTACCGCACCTATTTTTGTTGGTGATGTAGTAGCTGATTATCCATTGGATGGAAGTGGTGAAGACGTAAGTGCTTTCCACAATCACGCAAAAGTTTCAGGTGCTACTGCTGGTAAAGACCGTTTTTCACGTTCAAACCATGCGATGGTTTTTGATGGCGCAGATGATATCACTGCGGCTAATTCTCCACAGTTAAATACACCACAAGCTACTATTGCATTTTGGGTGAATGTTAATAACCTTCCTGCAAATGGTGAAGCATATCTGATCTCCTTCGGTGGCTGGCAGGAGCGTTATAAGATCTCACTTCCTGCACACGGCAAGCCAGTATGGACAACGAATCATGCGAATGGAATTTCGGATATGGATTCCGGTGATGCAAATGTTTTATCTACGGGCGCATGGACACACCTTGCTTTTGTGCATGATGGTCTGAAGGATTATATCTATTTCAATGGCCAGTTGGCTGCGGAAAAAAATGTGGTTGGTGATCTTAACAGCACTGATCATCCATTCGCTATGGGCTATAATGTGATCGATGGTGGATCCTATTTTGATGGATCACTCGATGATGTATTGGTATATGATCGTGGATTAAGTGCAGCTGAAATTTTAGCTCTCTTTAATGAGCAGGCTCTTCCTCCGATCGTTGTGGATACTGAAGCACCATGTGCTCCTATGAATCTTACTGGCGTGGTAGAATTTACAAATGTGACACTTACATGGTTAGACGCGATGGATAACACTGCTGTCACAGCTTACAATGTATATGTCAACGGCGAACTGGTAGAAACTGTTACAGAAACTACAGCATCTCCTAAAGGACTTGCACCACTTACTGAATATGAATTTAGTGTAACTGCAGTGGATGAAGCAGGTAATGAATCATTGCCTACTATCATTACATTGACAACAGGACAGGATGAAACTCCTGATACAGAAGCTCCATCTACACCTACGAATCTGCAGGTGACAGTTGGTTCTAACTCTGCTGTATTCTCATGGGATGCATCTACAGACAATGTGGGCGTCGCCGGTTATGTAACATTTGTAGATGGTAATTATGTGGATTCTCTTGCTGCTGATGAAACTTCTGTTTTCATAAGTGGTCTTGATCCATCCACACTGTATGCTTTTGAAGTATATGCATATGACTTGTCTGGAAATAATTCTGAGACAGCATTTGTAACTGCTACGACAAGTGATCCAATTGATACAGGAGAAGAAGGTCTTGTTGCACATTACAAATTTGAAGGTAATGCAGACGATTCCACTCCATACAATAATCATGGCACCATTGGTGGTAATCCAACTTTTGAAACTGTAACAAATCGTCCGAATGCAGCCGGTATGGCAATTGTATTCGATGGTGATGCAGACAGCGTGTTGGCACCGAATGCAGTTCAATTGATTTCCGATTATGCGACAGTTGGTTTCTGGGTTCGCGTAGATGGACAAAATCTCGCAGATGCAGAAGCATACCTGATCGACTTCGGTCACTGGGATGAGCGTTGGAAAATTTCCTTACCTCAGCACCTGAAACCAGTTTGGACGACTAACGGTAACAATGCACAGTTTGATGAATTCATTTCTGACATGGACTCCGGTGATGGTAACGAGCTTGTTATCGGATTCTGGTTCTATGTAACAATGGTTCATGATGGCACTGATGATATCATTTATGTAGATGGTGTCGAAGCAAACCGTAAACCAGTTGCTACTGAATTGAACAGCACTGACAATCCATTGGGCATGGGTAACAACCCGGTTGATGGTGGTCAATACTTTGAAGGCGCATTAGACGAAGTGAAGCTTTACAATAAAGCTCTGACAAGCGCAGAAATCGAACAACTGTATGAAACAGGTACAACCGGTATCCGTGAAATACAAAATGAACTTAACAAATATGTGGATGTCATCTATCCAAATCCAACAAAAGATCAGTTAACGATCAAGCATGGTTTTGGTGCGACACAGGATCTCCTCATCCGCACATTTGATGCAAGTGGTCGCCAGGTAGGTGCGTTCAAAGTAGACGCAGCTAACATGAGCAATGGTATCATCAACATGGATGTAACCAAACTCGCTGTCGGCAATTACAATCTGAATTTTGTTCTCGGCGGCAAAGTGATGGGCTCTATGCCTTTCTCCAAGCACTAAATAAGATACAGGAATTTAGGTATGACGGGTGGCAGCGAAAGTTGTCACCCGTTTGTATTTAAGGATCACAGGATCACAGGATCACAGGATCACAGGAAGGGAAGAAAGGAAGAAGGGAAGAAAGGAAGAAAGGAGTTCTGCATATTGGGTATCGTTCGATTCGGCTGCAACGACCGTGAATTAAATTTCGGTGATGTTCGATTCGGCTCCGCTCAACAACCGATAAGAATTTCGTTGATGTAGTAGTGCAGATCTTTAGCGCCGTAGGTGCGAATTATTTGTATAAACGCAATGAAAATCACTCATCTCACTGAGCGCCGTAGGTGCGAAATATTTGTATAAACGAAACCGAAGATACTCTCCCCCGTTGAGCACCGTAGGTGCGGAACATTTAGAACCGTATTTTGCTCCCCGCTCCTCGCTCCCTGCCCTGTGCTCCTGTGCTCCCGTGCTCCTGTGCTCCTACTTTATCACATACCGAAACCCCACATACCATTCCCTCCCAAAGATCGGCCCCCAGATCATCCCACTATCGAAGTACGGACTGTAAGGGTTTTCCGCATCTACGATCACAGGTGACTGTTTGTAATTGGCGATGTTTTCGACACCGAGATACATTTCAAAATTTTTGCTGAAGACACGCGTGAGCTGTCCGTTGAATAACCAATACGATGGTGATTGTTCTGCCAGTTGAAAGGGTTCAGGATTAGAATCTGTATCAGGTATGCGTTGTGATCCGGTCAGGTGACCTGTAAGGCTCATACGCCAGTGACCTTTATATGTTGCAACACTGGATACATAAGACAGATTTGCAAAAAAACGTGATGAGGGCGTGAATATCTGATTGCGCAAACCACCTTCTCTATAGGTGATCTTCGAATCCTGCCACTTGTATGCAACTTTGGCATCAAGACGTTTCAATAGTTCATACTGCGCTTCCACCTGGAATGTGTGAGCATACGAAGTGCCGTCGAGATTGTAGATCCACACTTGTTGCGGACTGATATCAAGATCAACGATCGTCCGGTCTGTAAATCTTGTATGGAAAAAATCAACAGCCAACAATCCGCTTCTGTAGTCAAGTGTAAACTCCTGAGTATAGCTTGCACCGAAATTCCACGCTTGTTCCATGTTCAGATTATATGGCTTTCCTTCATTGTATAATCCCTCAAACTTCCATTGACGTGAGCTGGCCATCAGGCCAAGGTTTTCTGCAATAGGTAATGAAGTACGCATACCTTTTCCGACAGA
>JANPKZ010000335.1:0-1593 GCA_031426295.1 Saprospiraceae bacterium | reverse complement strand
ACAGGGTTCCAGTGAAACATATAATTCAGACTCCGGAATAAGATGCTTGTCTTCTTCAGCCACAGCATCCAGGCAGTTAACTTCAGCATGCGCCTTACCATATGCCTGGTGATACCCCTCACCTATTATTCTGTTTTTATGAACCAATACGGCACCGACCATAGGATTAGGAGAAACACTGCCCGCACCTGAAACTGCAAGCTGCAAACAGCGGTTCATATATTTTTCGTGCACGTCCATGGTTGGCAAAGGAACAAATAAGGACAGTAATCACAAAGAAATACTAGCGGGTTAAGGCTTTTATCATCCTGTCTTTGCCCTGCAAATCTTTTCGCATTTCTACATTCGCAAATCCTTCACAGTTCAAAAAATGTAAAATGTCTGCGGCAAAGTTTTCATGAATTTCCAGGTAGATAGCACCCCCGCTGCGGAGATGTTTCTTCGAAAAATCAGCAATCAGACGGTAATAGAGTAGCGGATCAAAATCCCCTACAAATAAGGCGAGATGGGGTTCGTGTTCCAGCACATTTTGCGGGATAGTTGATTTTTCCAGCTCAGGAATATAGGGCGGATTACTAACTATAAAATCAAAAACCGGTAAAGCATCCCAATGTGTTTCATCTGCAATATCAACTTTTGCAAAACTCACTTCTGCATTCAAGGCTTTGGCGTTAATAGCCGCCACATCCAGGGCATCAGTACTTACATCCAATGACCATACCTGCGCATATGGAATTTTCGTTTTCAGAGCTATAGGGATACATCCACTTCCTGTTCCAATATCGAGAATCGAAATTGCTCCTTCAATTCCCTGGGCAGATATATCTTTTACCATCCATTCCACAAGTTCCTCTGTTTCCGGGCGGGGAATCAGCACACGCTGATCAACAAAAAACTTCATGCCGGCAAACCAGGCTTCTCCTGTAATATACTGTAACGGCCAGTAAGCTTTCAAACGGGAAAACGCCTTTTCAAAATTTTCAAACTCATCTGAAGTAAGTAATCGCTTCTTATCTATGATTAATTGCGATCGGGTCAGGCCGGTGAGATATTCTATCAATACCGCTGCAATGGCACTGGCCTCGTGAGTGCCATATATTGGTTCCATGCTGCTCTTTATATTATCGGAAGCCTCTCTAACCGTCATATGGAGTTAAAAGTATGAAGGGATTGGTAATTTGGAGATAACCTGATGAGTTTATAAGAAACGAAAAAGGGTTTAAGCAATATTTCTAAATAGCGATTAAATCGGTTTCGATTAATGCTGGACAAACACATTAAATTCCGCAATGGTAGAACGCGGAAGGGAGGAAAATAGAATTGAATTCAATTTAGTTTTTATCTACCGAAAGAACAGTACGCGCTCCCAGGTCTCTCGCTACACGCATCACAGCTACCACATCGTCAAGGGGCACCGCTTTGTCGGCATTGATAACGACCGTAGGAATATCGGTTTTCTCCTTTTGCAGGGCAGGCAATAGCGCGCTTCTCAGCGAGTCGATTGAAACCCTTGTTGTACCTACATAATACTGCTGATTGATAGCAATGGACACCACCACATTCTGCTTGACTTTTGTATCACTTTTTGATTTT
>JANPKZ010000334.1:0-11472 GCA_031426295.1 Saprospiraceae bacterium | reverse complement strand
TATCGTTATCACCCTTTTGCAGTGGGAATCTACCCAAACCAGTTACACAGTTAAGTTTTGTCTGTATCTTCTCGAAGGGGGCATTGTTGCTTCTGCTGCTTTTGTCTGGTGGGCAAAAAATAAATCTTATTATCACACGGCTTCTACGACCGTCAAGATGGTTATGCTGGCCGGAACATTATTATTATTGCTCTGAAATCCAAAACTCATTCTGCTCTGAACATTTGGCATGTTGCGATTACATAATTTTGAAGAATATCAAAAAGCGTATCAGTACAGTATTGATCATCCGGAATCATTCTGGATTGAACAGGCTGAATCATTTCGCTGGTCAGCCAGGTGGAATAAAGTTGTAGAGTGGGATTTTTATTCAGCCCACACAAGATGGTTTCTCCAGGGGAAAACAAATATCACGATCAATTGCCTGGATCGTCATGCAGAGATACATCCTGAGAAAACAGCTTTGATCTGGGAGCCAAATGATCCATCAAAGGATGTTCGGAAATATTCTTACCAGGAGTTGCTTGATGAAGTATCCCGTTTTGCAAACGCATTAAAGCAATTGAATGTGGCGAAAGGCGACAGGGTGCTGATCTACATGCCCATGGTGCCCGAACTCACAATAGCGGTACTTGCATGTGCACGGATTGGAGCTGTACACAGTGTGGTGTTTGCAGGTTTTTCTGCGACATCATTACACGACCGGCTGATTGATTCTGCTGCCAAAGTGGTTATATGTGCGGATGCAAATGACAGAGGTCCAAAACTTATCCCTGTTAAGGCTGTGGTGGATGAAGCATTATCCCAGGGACTTGAGTTTGTCAAACAAGTTATAGTTTATAACAACTGTGATCTGTCAGTCACATGGAATCACGAAAGAGATTATTGGTGGCATGAACTTGTGAAGGGTCAATCGACTTTATGTGCGGCTGAAGAAATGGACAGCGAAGATTTACTTTTCATTTTATATACTTCGGGTTCAACCGGTAAACCAAAGGGCGTAGTGCATACATGTGGAGGATACATGGTGTATGCCATGTATAGTTTTCAATTAGTCTTTCAACCATCAGAAGATGATATCCATTGGTGTACAGCAGACATCGGATGGATCACCGGACACAGCTACATTATTTATGGTCCTCTTCTTTCTGGTGTCACTACCCTAATGTTTGAAGGTGTACCGACCTATCCGGATCCTTCACGCTTTTGGCAGGTCATTGAAAAGCACAACGTAACTATCTTTTATACTGCACCTACTGCCATTCGCGCGCTGATGGCAGCAGGAGATCACTATACAGAACAAGCTGATCTTACTTCCTTACGGGTCATTGGATCTGTTGGAGAACCCATTAATTCCGAAGCATGGCAATGGTATCATGAAAAAATCGGGAAAGGTAAAATTCCGTTGGTAGATACATGGTGGCAAACAGAAACAGGTGGAATCCTTATAAGTCCACTGGCTGGTGTGACTGATCAAAAACCTTGTTATGCTTCCTATCCATTACCGGGCATACAACCCATACTTGTGGATTCTGCTGGAACAGAAATCACTGAAAATGGTGTGGAAGGATTGTTATGCATTAAATATCCATGGCCATCTATCATACGCACGACGTATGGTGATCACGAACGATGCAGACAAACATATTTTTCATCGTTTCCAGGTTTATATTTTACCGGAGACGGTGCCCGACGGGATCCGGAAGGGCGGTACAGGATCATCGGAAGAGTGGATGATGTCATCAATGTAAGTGGTCATCGTCTTGGAACGGGCGAACTGGAGAATGCCATCAATGAACATCCGAATGTTGTTGAAAGTGCTGTTGTTGGATTTCCACACAATATTAAAGGGCAAGGAATATACGCGTATGTAATTCCTATGCAGAATGTTGATGATCCAAATCAATTTTTCAAAGAAATAAATACACAATTGGTAAAATCAATTGGTGGTATTGCTCATGCTGATAAATTCATGGTGGTAACCGGTTTGCCAAAGACACGCTCCGGCAAGATTATGCGACGCATCCTTCGGAAAGTAGCGGAAGGTGATCTTTTAAATCTGGGTGATACCTCTACCCTGCTCAATCCTGAAATTGTGGATGAGATTATATCCAAATACAATAGACAATAGATATTAGAATTCATATATGGCACTCTTAAAACATCCTCCCTTATTGCTGGCTTCCAAGTCACCTCGCAGAGCTGAACTGCTGAAAGGAGCTGGTATTGAATTTTCACTCATCGATGTCGATGTAGAAGAAGATTTTTCTGAAGATATGGATGTGGCAGAAGTGCCCGAATTTCTGGCGCGAAAAAAAGCAGAAGCTGCAGTTCGAATTATGCCTCCTGATCACCTGATCCTGGCAGCGGATAGTGTGGTGATTGTTGAAAATAAAATTTATAATAAAGCAGCAACAAGAGATGAGGCGATTGAAATGATCCGGCATATTGCAGGAAAGGAACACCTGGTAATTACCGGTGTATTTCTGTGTGACCATCATCATGCCATTGGATTTTCAGAACATACATTGGTATGGATCGAAGACATGACCATGGAGGAAATTGAATATTACGTTGATCTGCAAAAGCCTTTTGACAAAGCTGGTGCATATGGTATCCAGGACTGGATTGGCTGGGCAAAAATCTCAAGGATCGAAGGATCGTATGCGAATGTGATGGGATTACCTGTTCATCGCGTTTACGAAGAACTCAGGACTTGGCGGTAGCAACATTCAACTGGAGCCAGTTGTCCTTTTGATTTTTCGCGGTGATACCAAGATTTTCTTTTGCAAGGGCTTCTGTGATGACTGCCTCATCATCGAACATGATTCCGGAAATCAGCAAAAGGCTTTCGGGCTTCATTTTATCTTTCAGCTCCGGCAACGAAGCAATGATGACATTCCTGTTAATGTTCGCTAAGACGATGTCAAATTTTTCATCCGGCACTTTTTCCAATCCACCTTCAAGGAATGTACAAACATCAGATACTTGATTCATGGCTGCATGTTCATAACTGTTTTCTATAGATTCAGGTTGTATATCCACACCGAGAATTTTCGCAGCTCCTTCCTTTGCAGCAACAATGCCCAGGATGCCTGTGCCACAACCAAAATCAAAAACACTTTTACCTTTAAAATCTATTGCTGACATCGACTGGATCATCATGAATGTTGTTGCATGATGCCCGGTACCAAATGCCATCTTGGGTGAGATAGTGATAACATGTTTATATTGATCAGGAACAGGATGAAATCCAGCTCGTATAAAACAATAATCATCTACTGCTACCGGATTAAACGAACTTTCCCATACTTCATTCCAGTTTTTGTCTTCAACCTTATCAAGGTGATAATCATCAAATCGAAGGTTTTGGTGTTCAATGATAAACTCAACCAGCGTATGCAGAAAATCATGTTCCAGGATATATCCGATAATGTGATCATCTTCCTCATGAAATGCTTCGAATGGCCAGTCACTCAGCATCGCCAGCCAGATTTCTTTGTTGTGGCTGCCCATATCGAAAGTGATGGACAGGTATTGCGGTTTTTGTCTTTCAGGCATATATCTCTTTATTGTATGCCTTCCATGTATTCATCAACAATGATGTGACTGTCATTGGTCCTACGCCACCCGGCACAGGCGTGATGAAACTACACTTTGGTGCAACATTTTCATAATCTACATCACCGGTAATCCGGAAACCTGATTTTTTAGTCGGGTCCGGAATCCGATTTATACCAACATCAATCACCACTGCTCCGTCCTGTACCATGTCAGCGGTAAGAAAATGCGGTTTGCCAAGTGCGACAATAATTATATCAGAATTCAGCGTGATCTGTTTCATATCAGGTGTGCGGCTGTGGCAAAGTACAACCGTTCCGTCACCGGGCTCACCTTTCCTGGAAAGTAAAATACTCATGGGGGTTCCCACGATATTGCTGCGACCAATTACGCAACATCTTTTTCCACTTACCTGGATATTATTTCGTTTCAGCATTTCGAGTATTCCCATAGGAGTTGCTGGCAGATATGATGGAAGCCCGAGGGACATTCGTCCTACATTCATGGGATGAAAGCCATCTACATCTTTGGATGGTTCGATTGCCATTGTTATGAGCATTTCATTGATGTGCTCAGGTAATGGAAGTTGGACTATAAAACCATCAACTTCAGCATCTTCATTTAATTGGTGTACAATCTCCAATAAAGCCCACTCAGTGATATCATCGGGTCGCTGAATTAATGTTGACCTGTACCCTACTTCCTCACAACTTCTGACTTTATTCGTGACATACGACCTGCTCGCAGGATTATCGCCAATCAGTACGGCGGCAAGATGAGGTGGCCGGGAACCATGTTCAACAGCACGTAATACTTTTTGCTGCAGTTCCGATTTTATGATGGTAGCAAGTGCATTGCCGTCAATGATCTTCATGAGTACTGTTTAATTGTCCGTATGTGGTTGGATCGTGATAGGTTGTAACCTGTAGTAACAAAATTTTCCCATAGAAGTACCTACAATGATACCCAGTATGGCTCCACCAAGTATATCCAGTGGATAATGTACGCCCACATACACCTGGGCTAATGAAATCAGGATCGCCCATAACCACCACATGTATTTCCAGCGACCAAGGAAATAGCCAAAAATGGATAGTAAGAATGCGGCGAGGCAAAAATGATTGGCCGCATGAGCAGATGGGAAACTAAATCCGCTACCACAATTCACACGGACAATAACGGGCGGATGCATATTCACTTCCTGGCAAGGTCGTGGGCGCGCCACCTGGTATTTGATCAGTTTAGCACTAATCGTATCGGATGCAAATACAGCCAGGAATAAACACAAAAATATTACAACAATATGCCGGATCCTGTGATTATAAATGATCCAGGCCAGGCAGAGAACATAGAGCGGGAGCCAGAAAAATTTATTGCGAAAAAGTGGAAACAAGAAATCCAGCAGCGGATGACTCCAGCCTGCATTAATATTATGCATCAGTGTCGTGTCCCATTGCAGGATAGTCTCGATCATCGGCCAAATGTATAGTTTTACGCGTCAAAAACCTTAACGACTGTGACACTAATCAAATCTGTCAGCGGCATCCGGGGCACCATTGGTGGTCTTCCGGGCGATAACCTGACCCCTCCCGATATTATTTCATTTGTTTCTGCCTATGGTGCATGGCTATATAAAAGTTATGAATGTCCAAAAGTGGTCATCGGGCGGGATGGACGTGTGTCCGGAAAAATGATCAAAAACCTTGTGTCGAATACACTTCTTATGATGGGGATCAACGTGATCGATGTTGATTACTCTACTACCCCTACAGTTGAGATGTGTGTACTCTCAACGAAAGCTCATGGTGGGATCATCATAACTGCCAGTCATAATCCCGCGCATTGGAATGCATTAAAGTTCTTAAATCAAAAAGGAGAATTCATCAGCCAGGAGGCAGGTGAAGAAATAAAAAAACAAGCTGAATCCGGGAGTACACAAACCAGTTATGCTCCCATTGAAAAATTAGGTAAACGCAGCGTGTGTAAGGATGCTATTGAAAAACATGTGACAGCTATCCTTGCTCATCCACTCATCCATGCAGAGATGATAAGTGCAGCCGGCATACATGCAGTAGTGGATTGTATTAACAGTACGGGCAATATTAGTATTCCACCATTATTGGAAGCACTGGGTGTGACTTATAAACTGATCAATGATGGCAACTATGGGCATTTTACTCATAATCCTGAGCCATTACCTGAGCACCTGACAGAGTTGTGTGAAACTGTCGTGAATGAAAATGCGCATATTGGTATCAGTGTAGATCCGGATGTAGATCGACTGGCGCTGGTAAGTGAAAACGGCGTGTTTTTTGGTGAAGAATACACGTTAGTATGCGTGGCGGACTATGTACTGCAACACCGTAAAGGTGCTGTGGTAACAAATCTCTCAAGTAGTCGCGCATTGAAAGATCTGGCTGAGAGCCATGGATCAGAATGTCATTTTGCCCCTGTTGGAGAAGTGCATGTGGTGAATGAAATGAAAAACAGGAATGCTGTTCTTGGTGGTGAAGGAAACGGGGGCATTATTGATCCTGAGTTGCATTATGGCCGGGATGCGCTGATGGGAATTGCTTATGTCCTGATGCACATGGCGACCAGTGGTAAGAGTCTTTCCCAATTACGTCATACCTATCCGGAATACATGATGGTTAAGGACAAGATCACCTTCGATCCAACGCAATCAGCACAAGCGCTTGTTGATAAGGTCGCTGATCATTATAAGGAGCAGTCACTGGATCATCGTGATGGGCTTAAGATTGATTTTCCGGACGGCTGGGTCCAGCTCCGCAAATCGAATACGGAACCTATACTCAGGGTGTATTCTGAGGCCAGGAGCCAGGAGCGTGCGAGGCAGCTTGTGGATGATCTCAAGGCCTTAATCACCTAAAAACATAGGGGCACTACTAAAAGTGGCACTGCTAGTAGTGCCACTAGGGCCTAACGCATTGATTGTGAAGGGCCCCGGATAGTTATCAACATATCTATTCGATCGGTTTTTGGAGGTCGGAGAGAGTTATGTAACTTTGGTGGCTCAACCTGACTTATGGCCCGACGGGTATACCTAGACAATGCTGCCACGACTCCACTACGACCTGAAGTACTGGAAGCGATGATGCCATACCTGACTTCCCATTTTGGGAATCCATCCTCTATTCACCATGACGGAAGACAGACACGTGCTGCAATTGAAGCCGCAAGAAAAACTGTAGCAGGTTGGATTGGTGCCTCCACAGGTGAGATCTTTTTTACGTCCGGCGGTACAGAGTCGAATAATATGGCCATCAAATGTGCTGTGTCGGATCTGGGAGTAAAACGTATTATTACTTCTCCCCTTGAACATCATTGTGTCAAACATTCAGTTGAACATTTGCTCACCAAGAAGGCAGTTGAGGTAGCCATGGTGCGAATTGATTCTTACGGAATGCCTGACCTGGTTCATCTTGAGGAATTACTTGCGGAAACAAATACCCCAACTCTTGTTACGCTAATGCACGCGAACAATGAGATCGGGACGATGATCGATCTTGGAAAGGTCTCTGCGATCTGCAGACAATATGGAGCATGGTTACATTCTGATACAGTACAAACTGTCGGACATTTTCCGGTGAATGTGCAGGAAACACAGATTGATTTTATCTCTGGAGCTGCACATAAATTTTACGGGCCGAAAGGCATTGGCTTTATTTATATCAATAGTCGTTGTCATATTCATCCGTACATCGATGGTGGTTCGCAGGAACGGAATATGCGCGCCGGGACAGAAAACCTGAGTGGCATAGTTGGATTGGCAAAAGCAATCAACCTGGCATATACAGAACTTGATGAGGATAGAGCTCATATTAGTGGCATCAAAGAATACATGAAGATGCAGTTACAAGCTGTATGCCCTGACGTTTATTTCAACGGTCATCCGGATGATTGTCTGTATACTGTTTTAAATGTTTCGTTTCCAGCGGGCCCGCATGCGGAATTGATGGTGATGTCACTCGATATCTCAGGCGTCAGTGCCAGTGGTGGTAGTGCATGTAGTTCAGGTGCTGAATCGCAATCACATGTATTGGAAGCCATTGGACATCCTGCTGACCGCAAGGCAGTTCGTTTTTCTTTCAGTCGTAATACGACGAAAGAAGATATTGATTTCGCGGTGGAGCAAATCGCAGGGATCCTTGCCATGAATGCGCATGCAACTGTGTGATGGCCAGTAACACAGTTCCACCATCTGTCAATTCTCCTGAATATTTTTCTAAGCTCATTGATGCTGCCAACATCCGTATTGAAAAATACACTGAAAAAACACGGCTGATCCAGGACTCAAAAACGGGTCTGTGGCTGAAATGTGAGAATGAACAATACACAGGTTCATTTAAATGGCGTGGTGCTTTATCCAAACTGAGTACTCTAACAGAAGGACAGGAAATAGTTACGGCATCCACCGGTAATCATGGATTAGGTGTTGCCAATGCTGCCAGGTTATTTGATCTCAAAGCGAAAATATTTGTTCCGACGTCAGCTGTCCGGGAAAAAATTGACAAAATAAAACTCACGGGTGCGGAGGTAATAGAAGTCAACGGTGATTCCTTATCTGCGGAATTGGCCGGTAAAAAATATGCTCAGGAACATAGCATGGTCTGGGTGAGTCCATACAATGATGAATTGGTAATTGCAGGTCAGGGCACGATTGGATATGAACTGGAGCAAGCCTTGCCGCGTATTGATCGGGTCTATATTACTGTTGGTGGCGGAGGATTAATTTCCGGAATTGCATCATGGTTGCGCTATCATCATCCGCAAGTTGAGATCGTAGGATGTCAGCCTGTGAATTCTCCTGAAATGTATTTGAGCGTGCAGGCAGGTAAGGTTGTAATGGCACCTGAAGCAATGGATACATTATCTGATGGTTCTGCAGGACCATTGGAGGAAGACAGTATTACATACCCGGTTTGTGCATCCATAATTGATCGGTTTATCCTGGTCACTGAAGAAGAAATACGAAGTGCGATCCGGTATGTGTACCAGGAGCATAAAATGAAAGTGGAAGGAGCTGCGGGTGTGGCTTTGGCGGCTGCGATGAAAGATGAGCAACGAAAGTCAGAGGAAATTTCTGTCGTAGTGCTTTGTGGGGGGAATATTGATGCGTTGGTTTGGAAGGAGATCGTAAAGTATTAAGGGAAGAAAGGAAGAAGGGAGGAAAGGGAAATCAGAAATTGGAAATTCTCATTTGAAATCAAAAAACTAAAACTTGTACTGAGCTTAGTCGAAGTATCTAAAATCCAAAATCTGATAATTCGAGGTGGTGTCAATTTTAAAATAGAATTGATTCAGTTCGCTGACGTTCATTTTTGTAAAGCTGGAAAGGAAGGTATCGTTTGACGTTGTGATTATCTCTTCATTAGTTATGGCTTTGATGGTAATGGGTGGGTTGTAACCTTTGATAGTGGAAAGCGTAAGTGTTTCAACAGGAAGACCCCACGTCATTAAGAATGTCTGTGAAATATTTTCATTCATTCTGACAACTCCTTTTGTAATGCCTTTTTCTTTGGCAGTATCAACTAAAGACTGCAGTGCGAGATAACGGTTATGAAAGAATACGCCGGAGTTTGCGATGTATATGAGGCGAACGGCAAATATTAAAATTAGTATTGCGGTGATATTTCTCGCAGAAAGTTTTGGCAGAAAATGATACACAAAAGGAACTGCGCCAATTACTGAGAACGCCATCCATTGACTTTCCATATAAAATAATAATTCTCTTCCAAAGGCATCCGGAAAGGTGATGCACAATAGGATAAAATAACTGATAAGTGAGGCCAACGTAATTCCGAGTAGTAGCAGCTTTTTTTCCTTGAACAATATGACCAGACCTATAAGAATCATCGGAATGATCAACCAATACTTGATCAATACATTCCAACCCATGGTTGCAGCATGACCACTGGAAAATGTATTGAGAATTGAGGATAGACCAATATCTGTAACACCTTTTAATTTTTCACCATCATACCACCCGTCAACTCCCAGTTGATATTTTATAAAAAACAAACCAGCGAGGATAAGGGAGAAGATAATTGTCAAATTCCTGGGCAATTTCCAGTGTTCTTTTTCAATAATAAAATAGATCCATAAAAAAGCAAACGGAAGGAATACAATAAAGTGACTGAAGATGGCCAGGAATGAGGTGACTAATGTTGCCGGATAAAACCACCAATCTGGTTTTTCATTTTTTGTATCTAACACAATACCAAAGAATAAAAACATCCATGCAATGCCCTGATGAACTTCGTTATTAGGCCAGAAATAAACATCACTAACAAATAACGTAAAATAGAATGCCATTAGGATTGCAAGTCCATATTGTTTGAAACGATAGATGAGCAACAATGCAACCGTAGTGAAGAACAGGTAAAAACTGGCTGAGTATAAAACCAGGATGACGCTGAGCGGAAGATGTAATACACCACCCATCCATGGAAAGATCTGGGTAATAAAAGCACCGTACCTGTGTTCGGTAATGACCAGTTCACTTGTATTGAGGATCGTAAATGTGACAAAGCAGGGATCAACAAATAGCATTCGTTCACGGTAGAAAACAATTGAAGCGGCCAGCAGGATAAAAAACAGTCCAACTGTAATTATGACAGAGCCTTGAAATTTCGTTTTATCCATTTATTTCGAAGTCCCTTCCAAAGCTATATTAATCTACCAATAGAATGTTGCGCGTCTCCACTTTAATGATATCATCTATCGTAACTTTAGAGATCTGGTAACTGTCCAGAATCCATCCTGAACTGTGAATGACAGATGCGGTAATATTCTCATCCTTTACATTTGAAATATTGAACGAGGGTGCATCTTTTGAAACTGCATTTGTAATTTTGCTGAAGTGTTGGATCATAGAATTTTTTAACTCTTCTTCATTGATCGTTTGAAAAAATCTAAGGGTAAAACTGTCTTCTTCTTCATTTATCTTATAAAGTTCTGCTTCCACCTCTGCATGTAATGGTGCTCCGCCATAATGGTTTGGCAATATAATGGTCCCTTTACCAGGAGAGTCCAATGTATATGATGCGCCATAAAAGTTATGGAACTGCCGGATATCTTTCGTCGATGTGGTTTCTATTGATTCTTTTGTGGTATACAATGCTTCGATCTTGTCCAATGCGGCATCCATGAAGGGATAGGCCTGGTATTTTTTTCTGAGTTCAGAAATGACAATTGTGAAAAATTCTTTTATTTCACGCCAGTTGATTAATTCCATATAAACACCATTTGGATCAATTTTGAAGATCACCGGCAGACCTTCTCCCATTTTCATCAGGCTTTGCATCGTTGAATCTGAATTCGATGAGATAAAATTGGAATAATCCCACCTGATGGTATAGAATTTCGATGAGGAATCCATAACAGTAACCCGAACATCGTATGTAATCAAAAGCTGATTTGACGTATCTGCAGCACTTACCTGGTAGGTTTCATTTTCAACGTAATACTTGTATGTTTCTCCCAGATACCAATACGTAAGTGCCTGCACAGTTGTATCATTCATTATCTGTGCTGATACAGACATGGAGTAGAAAATGAGCAGAGAAAACAAAACCAATTTCATCGTAAGAATATCCTGATGTGTATTAAACAATACTTTTAGATACCAAATGTCGCTTCAACGCAATATTTATTCTCTCAGCTTCTAGCCTTGCTTGTTCTGCAAAATCCGATCCTGATCCTCCATAAATCACACTCCGCGATGCATTGATCAACAAGCCCCCACGGTGATTTAAACCTACTTCACATATCGCGTCCAGATCCCCACCCTGCGCTCCAATACCCGGCACCAGAAAAAAGTGATCCGGATATTGCTGCCGTATTCTCCGCATTTCATCTGGATGCGTAGCGCCGATAACATACATCGTA
>JANPKZ010000333.1:0-20881 GCA_031426295.1 Saprospiraceae bacterium | reverse complement strand
CGCCGCAGTCGCTCGCAAAATTTAAAGAACTCAACCAACTGAATTTTAAATTGCTCTCGGATTTTAATAAAGATGTCATTCGTGCATACGATGTCATCTATGAAGAATACGGTCTTGGGATGAGGGGAGTCGGAAAGCGTGCAGTGTTTGTTCTGGATACCGAAGGAATTATTCGGCACATGGAAGTGTTAGAGGTGCCTGGCAAGATGCCGGATATGGAATCCATGAAGGATGCAATGCGTTCTTTACAGGTGGTGTGAATAGAATTTTGTTGAATTATTAAATAGTAACGATCATGATGTACGGTCATCAGGGAAAAGAACAGGAAGATATTATGGTAGACGATCTGATCACTGCAGGTGAACAGGCGCAGTTGATCGTCCTCAATGATGATTATAACACCTTTGAATGGGTGATTGAGTGTTTTATGGATATCCTCCAGCATACATCAGAGCAGGCAGAGCAATCCGCCTGGATTATTCATACAAAAGGCAGATGTAGTGTCAAACTTGGTTCATTCGAGGTTCTCAAGCCTTTCAAAGATGCATTGGTTGACAGGGGTCTCAATGCAATTATCGAGCACGAAAAAGTGAGCAGGTAATTACGGGGGATTCGACAAGCATCCACAAGGTTTGTATTTTTACAAATGCCCGTTTTTTCCCTAAGTGAAGAAATCATTTTTCCACATCCTACATTAAGCGAGCCTGATGGGTTGCTTGCTGTGGGTGGAGATCTCTCACCAGAACGACTTTTATTGGCATACCGATGGGGCATCTTCCCCTGGTACAATGAAGATCAACCGATCCTCTGGTGGTGGACGACCCCACGATTAATGCTTGAACCCACCGGGATAAAAATTTCTCATTCCACGCGTAATGCGATGAATAAATCCGATATCCGTGTAGAAATTGATATGGATTTTGGATCCATCATGACACAATGCGGCATGATCCCGCGCAAAGGACAGGAGGGCACCTGGATCATGCCTGAAATGATCACCGCATACCTTGAATTATTTCATCTCGGCCATGCACATTGTGTTGGTGTGTATGACACCTCCGGATTGATCGGTGGCTTGTATGGTATAGGAATGGGAAAAATATTCTCCGGCGAAAGTATGTTTGCCCTCAAACCCAATGCATCCAAGATCGCATTTGTCCATCTTTGCCGATATCTACATGACAATGGATATGAATGGATCGATTGCCAGCAAGACACTCCTCATTTACGCTCTCTTGGTGCTGCGTTGATTGAAGAAGAAGATTACCTGGAGATACTGCGTCGTAATCAGCAATTCATATAAGTACGAGTTACGAAGTTGGAAGTACGAATTTATTTGATGCCAGATAAAAGGATTTTAAGACGCCAGATTCATGGCATATTTTAGAATATGTTTATTGTTGATTACGGAAATTGATTCACAAAATTGTTGAGCGTAGGCTGTGCCTACGTTCGAGTGTTGGCAAAATCTGTTTTGCAAAAGTCGCTCTCGAGTACATGGATATTTTCTCAAATCGGAAATTTGATGACACACGAACGTAGGCTCAGCCTACGCTCAACTTAGCGTATCACTTTAATGTAGATTTTCACAACTCACAACTCACAACTCACCAGTCACGATTGACGATTGACGATTCACGCTTTCCGAAAGTGATCAATAATCAACCCAGCCAATTCCTTGCCGACATTCTCCTGCGCTTCTGCAGTGGAACCTCCGATGTGTGGAGACAACGAAATTTTTGGATGGGATAAAAGGTCTGCTCTTGGGGTTGGTTCTCCGACGAAAACATCGAGACCGACGCCACCAATGACACCGGAATTCAATCCTTCGATCAATGCATCCTCATCGAATACACCTCCGCGCGCTGTATTTACCAAAAGCACTCCCTTTTTGAGAATTGATAATTCTTCTTTTCCAATGACGGGTTTGTCTGCTTTCGGGATATGAATGGTGATCATGTCTGATTGACGCAGCACGGTTTCCATGTCACTTGTTTCAATGGGTATTTCAATACGTTCTGCTCCATGTATCTGGAGCCTGAGGATGGCGCTGTTAACAAAAGGATCTGTTGCAACTACTTTCATGCCCATCCCCAATGCCATTTTAGCCACCTCCTGGCCGATACGTCCGAAACCAATGATCCCGATTGTTTTACCTAGGATCTCATTCCCCTCACTAGCTTGTTTTTTTAATTTTCCAAAATCAGTTTGACCGGAAGATGGCATCTGGCGGTTAGCCATGTGCAGATGCCTGCTGAGTGAAAGAAGATGTGCAATCACTAATTCTGCAACGGACCTGGATGAGGCAGCAGGTGTATTGTATACACCAAGGCCTTTTTCTTTTGCATAAACGACATCAATGTTATCCATGCCAACACCACCACGACCGATCACTTTCAGATTCGGGCAACCATCAATCAGGGCCTGACGAACCTGTGTAGCACTCCGTACCGTGATCACATCAAATGAATTTAATTGGGCAGTTAGATCGTCTGCATTCAAAGGACCAGTAACAACTTCAAAACCTGCCGCTTCCAGCATGGCTTTTCCTGTCTCATCGATACCATCATTGGCAAGTACACGGATGCTCATCATATTTGTTTTAAGTCAGTAAATATGACGGCAAAGAAAAAGAAATAATGGCAATCCCCGTTAGGGTCCAGGGCTATGGTCCTAGGTTTACCTGCCTGACTTCAGAGCTTCTATTTCTTTATCCTTCTGTTTGATAATTTCTTTCAGTTCCCGGATCTCTACTTTTGCTTTATCCAGTTCCTCCTGAAGATCTTCAATTTTATAGGTGCCGGGATCATCATTTGCAGTAGAAGGGGTAGGGTTCTTACCGATCATTTTGTAGTAAAATTTTTTCAACTCCTGCATCCCATCTTCTCCTCGGAAATAAGCGGCTCCAAAATAGACAAGCGGAATAAAGATGATAAAGAAGATAATAAAACGGGCACACCCCGTCACTTTATGCTTAGGTCTCATACAATCTGGTTTTGATCTGTCGTGGAAAATACGATCCTATTTCCATATGCGTGTTTTCATTAGACGAAAGGCCCTCAAACGCATATCAACACAAATCTTTCGGATAGCAAAATCCTGATTGTATCTAAAGTCAAAATCTAAAATCTAAAATCTAAAATCCAGAATCAAAAATCAGGTAGGCTGTAGAGAAGTGATGCATCGCGTCTCTACAGCCTACCTGATTTTTGGTATTTCTTAATTATAAAATCCAAAATTAAAAATGGAAAATCTCACGCCCCAGCATGATGGCGCCTCAGGCGCTCACAAAATCAAAAATACTTTCTTCCCTTACTCCTTTGCTCCTTTAATCCTTCTAAGATATCCTCGACCAATCCTGCTTATACTTATATTCCGTCGACAAGAACCTGGCCATCGGCGTATGCTCAGTCAATCGTAATTCCGGATCCCTGGTGAGAATGTCTTCTGCAATACTTCGTGCGGTGCGCAAGATAGCCTGATCCTCCACAAGGTTTGCTGCTTTAAATTCATAAGCACCACTCTGGCGCGTCCCTGCAATGTCGCCAGGTCCCCGCATTTTCAGATCTGCTTCTGCGATAAAAAATCCATCGTTGCTTTTACAGATCACATCCAGTCGCTCGCGTGCAGTTTTGGAAATCTTATAACTGGTCATCAGGATACAATACGATTGATCCGCTCCACGACCGACACGACCACGTAGCTGATGCAATTGTGCAAGACCAAAACGCTCAGCATTTTCAATGATCATAACACTTGCATTCGGAACGTTCACACCCACTTCAATTACTGTAGTAGAGACCATGATCTGTGTGGTGTTGCTTACGAATCGTTGCATCTCGAAATCCTTTTCTTCCGCTTTCATTCGCCCATGCACAACGGATATCTGGTATTGGGGTCGTGGAAATATTTCCAGCATCCGTTCATACCCATCCTGCAAATTTTCAAGATCCAGTTTTTCTGATTCTTCGATCAGGGGAAAGATCACATACACCTGTCTTCCTTTTACAATTTCACTTCGGACAAATTCATTCACACGTCCCCTATGGGCTTCTGTACGCTGTGTAGTAATAATCGGTTTACGTCCGGGTGGCATTTCATCGAGGATCGAAATGTCAAGGTCGCCATACACGGTCAATGCTAATGTTCTCGGTATTGGTGTTGCAGTCATGACCAATACATGCGGAGGATGAGTTGGTGATTTTGACCACATCATCGCTCTTTGCGCAACACCAAAACGATGTTGTTCATCCGTTATCGCAAGACCAAGGTTTGCAAATTCCACATGCTCTTCAATTACAGCATGTGTACCAAGCAATAGTTTTATCGTTCCGTTTTTAAGTTTTTGAAATAACTCCGTTCGCGCAGCACCCGTTACACTCCCTGAAAGGAATGCTACTTCAATACCAAGTCCCGCCACATAATCTGAAATAGATTTATAATGTTGCATCGCCAGTACTTCCGTTGGTGCCATTAATACTGACTGGTATCCATTGTCCGCTGCCAGCAACATGCACATCAGGGCAACAATCGTTTTTCCACTACCCACATCGCCTTGCAGCAGACGATTCATTTGTCTGCCCGAACCCATGTCTTTCCTGATTTCACGCATTACTCTCTTCTGTGCTTCTGTTAATGAAAAAGGAAGATGATGAGTAAAAAAGGTATTGAACAATGTACCCACTTCGCCAAACACAAAACCCTTTATCGTTTCTTCGCGCCTCACTTTTGAACGTAAGAGAACCAGTTGAAGGAAAAATAATTCTTCAAATTTTATCCGGTTTCGTGCTCGTTCTAAATCTTCCTTATTAGCAGGAAGATGAATATCTTTAAAACTTTCAAATCGGGTTTTAAAACGCAGTTTTGAAATAAGATTTACCGGAAGATTTTCTCTGATGTCATATATGTTGAGCTGACTCATGAGTTGTTTGATAATTTTCCTTCTGCCTTTGCTGTCCAGACCCCGTAACATGAGTTTTTCTGTACTACTGTAGACAGGTTCCAGGCCTGTTGCCTGCATTTTTTCCTCAGTGACATCTTCCATTTCGGGATGGACCATGTTGTAGCGGCCTTTGTAGTCCTGTAATTTTCCGTACAACAGGTAAGGACGTTTTAATTGGATCCATTGTTCGATATCTTTTGCCCGCTGGAACCAGATCACTTCAAGATCACCACTCGCATCTTCGAATGTGGCAACCAGTCGTTTTTTATGACCCGTTCCTTCCATTCGTTTATCCGTAAATATTCCTTTGAGCTGAACAGGTTCCGCTATACTTTTTGCTTGCGAAATGGGTGTTACCTGGGATTTATCAATATACCTGAAAGGCAGATCCCACAGCAGATCACCAATGCGGTGAATGCCAAGCTCTTTACGCAGTAATTCCCCGCGGGCAGGTCCAACACCTTTCAGGTATTCGATTGGTTGTTCTAATAAACTGTCTTCGCGGCTCACGGTGTCTGCATCATGGATGGGGGAAAGATACTTACTCTCTGCTTTCCCGTTTTATTACATGAGACTGGTCAAAATGATTTTAATCTTACTTTTGGCTATATCCCGTTATACACTTTATGGAAACTAAGCGTCAAAAACAAATCAGTGAACTCCTCCGCCGCCAATTTAGTATGGTGCTGATGGAAGAAGGGTCTTATATTTTTGAAAGGGCACTTGTAACCATAACCCGTGTACTCGTTTCACCCGACCTGCAAACTGCAAAAGTTTACCTGTCCATTTTCAATGCGGAGAATAAGTCAGAGGTGATGCGCAATATTGAGGAAAACAGCCATCGGTTGCGCCAGGCACTTTCTCACAAGGTTGGTAAACAGCTACGCCGCATGCCGGAATTATTTTATTTCCTCGATGAATCCCTGGATGAATTTTTCCGGATGGACCAGATCCTCGCAAATCTTAGGGCCAATAACCAGATGGGTTCTGAAGAAGAATAAGATCAGGCTTAAATTTTCTCAACACTTACATGCTGTGCGAGATCTGATGGTACAATGATCTCTTCGTCATTTACACGGATGGTAACGGGATTACCTGATTGTTTGACTTCAAATGCTTCATCAGGGCCCAATCCAAGTTGCCACAAGCGGTAGGTGATGTCGGCACCCGGCTGACGTTGAGAGATGATTGCCTTATCCGCCACCAATAATCCTGAAAGAGCCAGGGCTGGTAATTTCTCGCGGGTAGGTATTGGGGAGCCATGTGGATCCAATGCCGGAAAACCAAGTTGCCGGTCCACAGCATCCACCTCTTCATCGGTCAGCATGTGTTCAAGACGCTCTGCTTCCGGATGTATCTGGGAGATATCCATTCCCATTTCACTGACAAGGTAACTTTCCCAAAGCCTGTGCGCCCGGATGAGATTATTCGCTTGAGTGCGACCCAGGTCAGTCAGGCTGATGGTCCCTTCTTTTTCACGCCGGACCATTTTTTGACTTCCGAGCAATGACAACATCCGGTTGACTTTTGATTTACTGACATTTAATTTTTCTCCGAGCTGCTTTATATCACTTTGTGCACCAAAGGACATTTTAAAAACTTCCTTCAGGATATCTTCCAGCAATACCTTTCGTTGCTGACGCGATTTCCGAACCCACTTGGCAATTACGCCATGCTCTGGGGAGAGTAGGGCGGCTAATAAATAAATTGCCGTAGCAGTAACTGCAATGGCAGGACCCGGCGGCATCTCATAAAGGATGGAAAGGAAAAGACCTGACAGGCTGCTCATAAACCCAATAATGCTTGCAACCAGCAAAACTTTCTTAAGCTTATTCGTCAGTAACAGTGCTGTCGATGCGGGTGTGATCAACATGGCAACTACGAGGATAACTCCAACTGTCTGCATGGCTGCAACAACCGCAAATGACAGCAACAGCATCAGGTAATAATGCATGAGCTTCACTGGAATGCCCATGGTGGATGCGATCGTTGGCTGGAAGGTGGACGCAAAAAGATTTCTGTAAAACAGGATAATACTTATAATGACCATCATCATGACGACACCTGTCATGATAAGATCTTCATTGGATACACCCAGCACATTTCCAAAAAGAAAATCTTTCAGGTCGAGATGGACACCGGTCCGTGAAATGGATGAGATACCTATTACTCCAATCGAAAACATGGCGGTAAATACAATGCCAATCGCTGCATCATTTTTAGTCTTCATGTTCTGCTGGATCCATGTTATGATCACCGCAGAAAGTAGTCCTGCTGCTACAGATCCAAAAAAGAATCCGAGAGTATTGTAACCGAAGAATGCAAAAGCAACTACAACACCTGGTAAAATCGCATGGGACAAGGCATCGCCTATAAGTGACATGTTTCGCAGGACAATAAATGCACCCAGGATACCGCATGTAAGACCAACCATCGTGGAAGCAACTAATGCCCGCAAAGCCCATGGCTCCTGTATGATTTGAAAGAGATCCATAAAGCAAATATAGTAATTTTAGTATGTCAAAATATTAATTTAGATTAGTCTAAATTAATATTTTGAATCATCTCAGCCACTACGCCTTCTTTAAGGGCATAATCACAGTAATAAAGTTTATCTGGAAATGCTTCCACAAGCAAATAGCGTATCAGGAGATATGCCACAACAATATAATCCAACCGCTCATCCGGGATTTCAGCCATCAGCTTTCTTTCAGACCTGCTGGAGTCTATTACCTTATCCATCTTTTCAACGATGCCCGACATGTCTAATTCAGCCCAGCGAGCACCTGAATCCTTCCGTGGCAAAGAGTCAAGTAATACTTCAAATGATCCGCTGGCGCCAATCATATAATATTGTTCAATAGATTGTAGTACACCAATTAGCCGTCCGAGTTTACTTTTTAAATACAAATTCACTTTTTGGATCTCTTCATCACTGATCGGATCCGAATGATGGAACGTATCAAAAAGAATAGCGACACCGATTTTAAAACTTTCCTTAAAAAGCTCTTCATCATCACGATACAGGATAAACTCAACACTTCCACCACCAATGTCCATGATCAGGCCAAACTGATCGAGAGGTGGCAGGGCTGATTTAACCCCAAGCAGGATAAAATGCGCTTCATCCTTTCCGGTTATTATCTCAATCGGAATACCAGTAATCTCACCAAGTTTTGAAGCAAGTTCTTCACCATTTTCAGCCTCACGTAATGCTGCCGTGCCAATAGCCCGAATCTTTTTTACGGCATGTTCGTCCAATAAATTTTTAAATCGGATCATCGCGTCAAGTGCACGTTGTTCTGCATTGGCATCGATCACAGTGATTCCGCCCGCAGCTAGTTTCACGTATTCTCGTTCTTTGTGAAAAACGTTCCAGGTCCCATTTTCTCCAATCTCACAGATGAGAAGATGAAATGTATTGGACCCGAGATCAATCACCGCTATACGGTCTCCGGTCATTGTGTTTTTTCTTGGACTCTCGCGATCAGTGTAGAGAAAAATTCAACACCCGATTCAGCCATGGTATTGATAGCAACGGGTTGATTTTTTTCCATAAACACAAAATAATTACAGCCTGTCCCCAGGTAGACATCGGCTTCTTTATAAATGGCTCCTCCGGACATAAAACTGAGTCTGCCTGCTGGCTTGCAGGATGGATTCATCGTAGCCGGGGCAGGGGAGACATAGAGAACAGAGTTTTTAGCGCTGGCTGCATCATCCTGGTTGACACTGATCGGAAGTTCATAAAAGATAACATCCACTTTATCGGTCGCCGCATACAGGGCTGTCAGATCCTGGTTACTTAATCCAGGCAATGGTGGAGGAGGAGCAACCTCAGTTTTATCTTCTTTTGCTCCATCATTTTTACACGATGAAAGTGGTAGGATCGCAATGAGTAGTAACAGAAGTAGGGTTAGTTTATTCAGAGTCATCCTTAAAAGTAATACTCTAATCGAAACGTCAGATAGTAGTTCGTCAATCGACTATTCAACAGGTTATTGTTTTTGGGACTGAGCAACGGAATGATTTCGCGCGTGTAACGTCCCGAGAACCCGAGATTCTTATTTACCTGGTATCCCACACCTACAAACCACGATAGGTCATTTTGATTAAAATAAGGGATGAGCAGATCATACTTCGATTCATCCTTATTGAAATAGTCTTCCGTTCGCGCACTTATAAGTCGTCCGTAGCTAAGTCCGGCATGAGCTGAAACTTTGTAGTATTCACCTTCTTCCTGCCACCAGTCACCGAGGCTCACATAGACAGGAAGCTCCGCATAATGCAGGAATATACTGATGTCAGGATCGTATTCCGGAGCAAAAATGTCAGGTTTACTGCCGCGTTGGGTGTATAAGAACTCAATATTCATGGCAAATCGGGATTCAAAGTTGACCACAGCTTTTACACCCCCCATCAGGCCAATTTTATCAAACCCGGCAAGCATATCCCCGTCAATCTGGCTTGCGTTTAATCCACCAACAATTCCGGCAGAAAAGCGTTGGGCTGTAAGGGGTATGCCTAAAAACAGGAGTATGACCCAGGTAGTCAGTACCCGGATACATATTTGAGGTTTTTTTAATTTCATTCTGTATACTTGTGCCTCATTCAGACCCGGCCGCAGGCTATTCATGGGTTCAGATTTATTCATTCGATATCGCATTCATGATCAAATATACCAAGCATAATCTCACCAGGCTTGAAGAGCTCTTCAAAGAACTCAGGATAACGATCCGGTATGAAAAAGGTAATTTCCAATCCGGATATTGTATTGTATTCGGTAAAAATATTGTGATCGTCAATAAGTTTTTTGACACCGAAGCACGTACCAACACCCTATTGGAAATCCTGGATAGTGAAAAAATAGATTCTTCGGGTCTTTCTGAAGAAAGCCACCAATGGCACAAAAAGATGAAAGCATCGGCTCTCAAAGCAGTGTGAACAGCCCAATAGAGATTACACTTCTGGGTACAGGAACCTCCCAGGGCATTCCTGTCATTGGCTGTACATGCGAGACCTGCCAATCCCATGATCCAAAAGACAAGCGCCTTCGAACAGCGGCCTTCATTCAGTCAGGAGACCTTGGCCTGGCGATCGATCTGGGACCTGATTTCCGTCAACAGATGCTGAATAACAAGATCTCCAATGTCCATGCCGTCCTGTTAACGCACGAGCACAATGACCATATATCCGGCCTTGACGATATCCGGCCCATCAATTACAGATACGACAGGGAGATTCCGATCTATGCTTCAGCCCGGTCATTGATGGAGATTCGCCGGCGTTTCAACTACGCTTTTGACCATGACTATTATTACCCTGGCAAACCGCGTGTATCAGGAATAACTATTACTGATCAGCCTTTCACCATTGGAAATACTGAGATCATTCCAATACCTGTTGATCATGGGGACATGGCCGTGTATGGCTTCAGGATAGGAAACCTGGGTTATATTACAGATGCCAAGATGATATCTGAGACAAGTATTGACCTATTGAAAGGTTTGGATGTACTGATCCTGAATGCCCTGAGGTTCGGGGCTCACCCAACCCATCTGAATATTGAAGAAGCAATAGCGATGGTAGAAAAGCTGAAGCCTGCACAGACATATTTTACTCATATGAGTCATGATATCGGTTTGCACGAGCAGGTCAATGCAATTTTACCAGACCATATCCGGTTGGGATATGATGGACTTAAAGTGGTAGTGAAATAAGTCAGCTATGCGACATAGTCCATCCAATAGCAGACTTATCATGAATGCCTCTTATACTTTAGGCATCCGAATATAAGATTACTGTATCTTTAATGAAGTGACCTATTGATGGAATACAGGTACTGGAAAATATGAGAATAGTAAGCAGTTTCAGAAAACCCATACATCATGTATTTACGATACTGGCAGTCATGACTTTTTTGACTGCTGATGCTCAATATACAGGACAGTCAAGCCTCTACATGCAGGACAGGTACTCATTTAATCCTGCGTTCGGTGGAATGGAAAGTAGCCTGGCTGCAGGAATTCAATACCGGACACAGTGGGCCGGTCTCCCTGGCAATCCTGAAACCAGGACTATCAATGCTCATATGCCTTTCTATCTGTGGCAGGGTGCTATCGGTTTCCAGTTGTTAAATGAATCATTGGGTGCAGAGAGCCATACAGGATTTAGTCTTTCCTACAATTATATCTATGAAGCTACTTCTGGTTTGTGGTCCTTTGGCGCCCGGGCCGGTATGATCCAGGCTAAACTTGACGGAACAAAGCTCAAAGCACCGGATGGATTCTATGAGGGAAGTATTATTGACCACCTGGATCCGAATTTGCCTAATGGGGTAGTGAGTGGTACATCTCCCATGGTGGAAGCGGGATTTTATTTTGCAGGTGATTTTTTTGAAGCAGGGCTATCGATGACGGATTTTTATCCTTCGGGCATCAGGCTCAGCAACGACATTCAATACAATCCAAAGACCGGTTTTCACTTTTTTGGAGAATATTTTATCGAATCTTTTGATCAGATTTCCATCTACCCGGCCGTATATATCAAGTCAGATCTAGTGGAAACACAGGCAGAAGTATCTGTCCGGGGTGAGTGGGAGAACATCCTCACAGCAGGCCTTGGATACAGGGGATTTGGTAATATCAATCAGGATGCAGTAATATTGATGGCAGGAGTGAGGCTCTCTTCCAAATTTTACCTTCATTACGGGTATGAT
Organism: Saprospiraceae bacterium; assembly: GCA_031426295.1. Classification (GTDB taxonomy): domain Bacteria; phylum Bacteroidota; class Bacteroidia; order Chitinophagales; family Saprospiraceae; genus Opimibacter. Next base: position 9,221 of record JANPKZ010000333.1, on the reverse strand, counting down.
ATCGGATTAAGCAGTTTGCGCACCGCACATCAGGGAACGCACGAATTAATGATACGCTATAACCTGGGGAAAATGATTGGTGCCGGCCTACCGCCAAGGACCATTTATAACCCCCGGAATCTATAACATTGAAATACATTGGAAAAACGCTTCCAATCGGTTGAACAACGCAAAATTTGATGTAAGGTATTCGTAACCTGATAATTACGAATCCACATTCGTCAAAATATTTTCTCCTCTGCCTGACGAATTTAAATTTTCTGAAAAGGATAATATTGTCAAATATTATCTCGTTACAGCCATTGTTGGCATAAATTATGTTGTCTTTGGAGTGGCTTTAAAAAGATATATGTTTGGATATCAAACGCAAAAAATTATCTTTACGCCTCTTTTTTGAGCTACCCAAATCAGCGAAACTTTTAATAAAAGGATGAGGAACATTTCAATCTCTGCACTGGCCATTCTAAGTGTGGCCTTTCTGCTCAGTTCATGCAGTTCTAAAGAGTCTGGACAACTCGTAGGCGTACTGGACAGACCCAAATATTCAGGCATCAACCCCTACGGAATGGAATACATTCCCAGTGGGACCTTCCACATCGGACAGGCTGACCAGGATATCTACAATAGTTACATGGAACGCCCGTTGCAGGTATCAATTGTAGGATTTTTTATGGATGATACCGAAATCACCAACAACGAGTATCGGCAGTTTGTCGCATACGTACGTGATTCCATCGCCCATACGACCCTTGATCATTTTATCGAAGATGACCTGGGCAACCAAAAAATCGATTGGGAATATGAGATCGACTGGGCTGATGAAGCACTGGATGATATGTATTTCCAGGGTGATGATGTCTTCGCAGGTACCAAAGAAGTAGATACCCGGGAACTCATCTATAAATATGAATGGAAGGACTGGAAAAAAGCTGCCAGCACCTCTTTCAAAGGGAAACGAACAGATATTATCAATACAGAAGAAGTCAGTATCTATCCGGATACCCTCGTTTGGATCCGTGACTTTGCCTATTCTTACAATGAGCCATTCACCCGTAATTACTTCTGGCATCCTGCTTTCGATGATTACCCCGTAGTTGGTGTAAACTGGAAAATGGCAAAAGCTTTTTCCGCATGGCGCACTAACCTCTGGAATACATTCAAAGGAGAAGATGAGCCAAATACAGAAGAATTCCGCCTTCCAACCGAGCATGAATGGGAATACGCTTCCAGAGGTGGACATGATCTCGTACCATTCCCTTGGGGTGCATACGGCTTACGCAACTCAAAAGGTTGTCTTCTTGCTAACTTTAAACCAGGTCGTGGTAATTATCCTGAAGATGGTGGGCACTACACTGTAAAAGGTGATGCTTACTTCCCGAACGATTACGGATTGTATAACATGTCAGGTAATGCTGCAGAATGGACTGAAACCGCTTTCTTCGAAAACGCGCACTCCATTATCCACGATAACAACCCTGATATTAAGTACGACGCAAAACCAGATGATCCGGCTGTTTACAAAAGAAAAGTAATTCGTGGCGGTTCCTGGAAAGATGTATCATATTATCTCCAGACCGGTACACGCGCCTGGGAGTATCAGGATACAACCAAATCATATATTGGTTTCCGTTGTGCACTAACCTTCCTGGGAAGAGCCATCAACGACACAAACTAATTACTGTCAGGATATCCCAATCTTTCAATTCCGATATCCATAGAATCATATTGACCAGAAAGAACAAAACGAACCCCGGGTGGTGGGATGATTTATTTTCTTTACCCGGCATTATCTGATATCTGCAATCATTAATCTTTTAACAACTAAAACATCTCAACAGGCATGAACAGCATAGTAAAATCTGCTTCATTCAAGTATTTGAAAAACTTCATCATTGGTGTCGGTGCAGCCGTCGTAATGATTGGAGCACTAGGCAAGATCCTTAGCACCACATGGGGTGATGCAATGATCACAATCGGTCTCTCCACTGAAGCCTTTATCTTCCTCATGTTAGGTCTTATCCCACCTGAGAAAGATTACTATTGGGAAAAACTTTATCCAGGATTGGAAAAGTATAACAGCAATATCACCCCGCTTTCTGCCGGCGAATTGGACAAAGACCAGCGTCCATTGAATGGTGCCAAAGTTGAAACTCAGTTGGGCGGAATGTTAAATGAATTACAGATCATGGCCAAGAGCATGAGTTCGCTGAAAGCACTACAGGAAGTTGACTTCTCTAAAGCTGGTGACCAGATTAAAACCATGGGTAATTTCTACGATCGAATGAATCAGGCAATGGTTGAACTCAGCAACAGCGTAGAAGAATCAAAAGCATACCGTGGCCATATCTCTGCACTTAACCAGAACCTTGTAGGTGTAAACCAAATGTACCAGGGTGTACTTGCCGCTAAAGGAAATATCGATTCGATGAATGCAGCAATGGCAGAACTCGGCAGCACTGCAGAACAAGCAAGAGGATACAAAGACCAGATGACGACTCTGAACACCAATTTACGTTCATTGAACAGTGTCTATGGAAATGTATTGACAGCTATGACAGGAGGCTCGAAGGCTTAATGTTGAATATCTGATTAAAGAACGAATCTATTTCTTAAGAAAAACTATTAATTCGATATGTCAATTCCAAAGGAGCCCAGACAGATCATGATTAACATCATGTATCTCGTATTGACTGCCCTGCTAGCACTTAACGTTTCTGCCGAGATCTTCAACGCTTTTAAAGTAGTGGATAAGAGTATGGCGAAAAGTAACAGTTCCATTGACGAAGCAAACTCAAAATTGCCTGAAGCAATTAAGGCTGGCGCTAAGAAAAGGGAATCGCTAGCGGTCTATGCCGAAAGAGTAGACCCGGTACGTGCAACATCTAAAGAACTGGATGGATACATCCAGGCTCTCATTGATACAATGATTACTGCTTCCGGTGGTTACATGACTGATCCTGAAACAGGCCAGATAACAGATAAACTCAAAGGTGAAAAAGATAAAACAATTACCACACGAGTTTTAGTAGACAGGCCAAGAGGTGAAGAATTGAAAGCAAAAATTCTGGAATATCAGAAGAAATATTTAGCATTTTTTGATCCTGAAGACGTTGCCCAGTATGGTGATGACGTTGCCCTGGTCATTGATGATGAAACATGGAAAAAGAAGAAAAAGAAGTCATGGTCTAACATGAACTTCAATCACATGCCACTTCAGGCTGCTCTTCCGATCCTTCGTAAATTCCAGAACGATAACAAGAATTCAGAAGCTACTGTCCTTAATTACCTGGCAAATAAAGTAGGTACAACTACTGACGTGGTTCTTGACAAGTTTACAGTTGTCTCTGCAGCAAAAAAATCATATGTCATCAAAGGTGATACATATGAGGCAGATATCTTCCTGAGTGCCTTCGCAGGTGCGGACAGTAAGACAGGTATTTCGATTTCAGTTGATGGCAGGGCACTTCCTGTAGATGCTGAAGGTGTTGCGAAATACAATGCCACTGCAAGCTCTGTCGGTATTAAAAAATACTCTGCCAACATCAACGTACTTAACCCTGTAACTAACGAAACGCAAACATTCAAAAAGGAATTTGAATACGAAGTCGGAGAACGCTCTGTATCCGTATCAGCTACCAAGATGAATGTGTTCTACATGGGTGTACCAAACCCTGTAGAAGTTTCTGCAGCAGGTGTACCAAGTGCGCAGGTGAATGTAAGTATGTCGGGTTCAGGCGGGGGTAGTATCTCACGCAATGGTGATGGTACGTTTACCGTTAGTGTTACGAATCCAACGAAACAAGGAGAATTTGCTAACATAAATGTATCCGCTCCGGGTCTGACTGCATCTAAGCAATTCCGTGTAAAAAGAATTCCTGACCCTTCTGCAAAACTTTCAAATTCGAAAGGTGGCGTAATGGGTGCGGGTGAATTCAAAGCACAGCGTGGTCTGAATGCAGTCCTTGAGAATTTTGACTTTGATGCAAAATGTGAGATCATGGGATTCCAAATGGTACGCGTTCCAAGACGTCAGGATCCTCAGATCGCTGCTAACCGTGCTGGTGCCTATGGCGGGGAAGCAAGAGGACTGGTAGATCAGGCAAAAGCTGGCGATACGTACTATTTTGAAGAGGTGAAAGCAAAATGTCCGGGTGACGGATCTGGTCGTGAGATCAATCAGCTTGTATTTAAAATCAATTAATAAGTGATCATGAAATCATCTTTTTTTCTGGTTGGTTTATTCTTCGCATTCTTTCCTGCTCTTATATGGGCACAGACACCGGTTGCTGAAGAAACTATCATCACAGAGTCAAGTGATCCTGTAGAAGATATTTATCTGAATGACGTAGTACGTCGCACCATGATATTTGAAAACAGGGTTCTTCCTTATGAGCCTCTTCGCGAAGCTGACATTCCATGGGAAAGACGTATGTGGCGGGTAATTGATATCCGGGAGAAAATTAATCTTCCGTTTACCTATCCGGTACAGCCATTCTTTACGATCCTTGCAGATGCAGCACAATCCGGCGAGATCAAAGTTTTCAGGGATGAAGACTTTAAAGAGATGATGTCTCCTGATGATGTGATTGGAGTCCTTAACTCTATCGACACGGTATTGATCTTTAATCCTGATACGTACGAAGATGAAGTCAAGATCGTCAACAACCCAACAAATCCGGAAGACATAAAAAAATTCAGGATCAAGGAAATGTGGTACTTCGATAAGGAAAGCTCACGGATGCAGGTTCGTATCCTGGGTATAGCTCCTATCAAAGACACATACGACGAGACGACAGGAGAGTTCAAATATGCGATTCCACAATTCTGGGTATACTATCCTGAAGCTCGTGAAGCATTGTCACGCTACACGGTATTTAATGAAGCGAATGATGCTGCACCCGGTACATGGTATGACCTTTTTGAGCAAAGAAGATTTGCCAGCTATATCTACAAACAATCTAACGTTTTGGATTACAGGTTGGATGACTTCTATACTGAAGAAGGATCTGGTGTTGAGCGCTTAATGGAATCTGACAGAATCAAATCTGAACTTTTCAACTGGGAACATGACCTCTGGTCATATTAATCAGTAGAGAAAATAAATATTTTGAAGCCCTTTCGATATCATCGTGAGGGCTTTTTTTATTGGCTTACGTTTTTTAGGCCTGAAGAGCCGTTGGATTTTAGCACAGGGTGTAGCCCTGTGATTTTGATGGGAACATTTCTAGAGTTAGGCCTGAAGAGGCGTAGGATTATAAATTATTCAGGCCTGAAGGCCCGTAGGATCTTAGCACAGGGTGTAGCCCTGTGGAAAAGGAAGTTCTAGATTTTTATGCAGGCCTGAAGGGCCGTAGGATCTTAGCACAGGGTGTAGCCCTGTGAAAAAGGAAGATCTTGATTTTTATTCAGGCCTGAAGGCCGTAGGATCTTAGCACAGGGTGTAGCCATGTGGAAAAGGAAGATCTAGATTTTTATTCAGGCCTGAAGGGCCGTAGGATCTTAGCACAGGGTGTAGCCCTGTGGAAAAGGAAGATCTAAATTTTTATTCAGGCCTGAAGGGCCGTAGGATTAAGTTATACCCCAACACCTTCCACCTTCACAGGAGATTTTCCTGGTTGCGCCTCACATTCCAGGCCATTCCCATTTTTCAGGCTAATACCTTTTCTAAAATTGAGATGCCGTATTGAATAAATGAATATGCTGCCATACCCGATCATAAGCATAGTATGATATAGGAGGAATGTAGTCTTTCCCTGTTCCAAACCAACCAACACAGCTCCAAGAAAATAAACTGCCAGCACTCCTTCTGCCATAGTGGTCAGCGAAATTTGCGAAGCATCATAAAATCCTTTTTTGAAACTATCCTGCAGATCCAGGATATTAAATTTTGGAGTGCGGACAAAAGAACTCTTCCGGCCCATGTATCCTTGTATCACTGCTATGCTGTTGTGAAGAGCCAAACCCATCGATAAAGACAAGAACAACGGAAACATGATGGCAAATTTCAATACTTTTTTATAAAAAGGTTCTCCCACCCATGTCGTGTCTTTGTTGGCTACAAAATAAACACACGCGACCGTTAGGATACCGACCAGAAATATGCTGTAGAATTGAAGCTCGATTCCCATGGAACTCATTAAAAATAATGCAGGCACACTCATGACGCTGAGCACAAACACAAATAAAAACACTGTGCTTGACAACAGGTGGGTTATTGCATGAAGTTTTTTGAGTAAGGGCATTTTAGATCGTAGCACAGCAGGAATAAGTTTGCGTGCATTCTCTGCACCACCTTTCATCCATCGGAACTGCTGCGATTTCAAGCCATTCATTTCAGACGGCAACTCAGCGGGTGATCCAATATCCTGGCGATACCTGATCAGCCATCCCTTCAACTGAGCTCTGTAGGACAGGTCAAGATCTTCCGTAAGTGTATCAGAAGCCCAACCACCTGCATCATCGATCGTCTCCCGTCTCCATACGCCTGCGGTACCATTGAACTGCAAAAGGTAATTCCCTTCCTGTCTGCCAGTCTGCTCAATGGTGAAATGTACATTGAGCTGAAATGCCTGGAGTTTTGTGATGAGGGAATAATCTTCATTTATATGTTCCCATCGCGTCTGTACGACTCCTACTTTAGGGTTAGCGAAATGCGGAAGTGTCTCTAAAAGGAATCTCGGTTTAGGCAAAAAATCAGCGTCGAAAATGGCAATGAATTCTCCTTTCGCATATCGTAATCCGTCCCTCAGCGCGCCAGCTTTAAAACCTTCGCGGTTAAATCGATGTAAATGATGAATATCATAACCCAGATTTTTATAATACTCAACCTTAGCTCTGCAGACTTCACGTGTATCATCCGTTGAATCATCCAATACCTGTATTTCCATTTTGTCCTTTGGATAATCAAGAAGGACAATATTGTCTATTAAACGGTCAATCACATAGCGCTCATTAAAAACTGGTAACTGGATTGTTACCCTGGGCAGGACAGCGTCAGCAGCAAAAACCTCATAGTCATGTGCCGCGGTGCGTTTGCGTTTTTGCCAATATTTCATCAAGAGATGAAATTGGCTGAGGCAGTACAGCGTCACATAGATAAGGGCAACTGTATACAACCCAATAATAAGGTAACCTAAAGCGGTGAGGATCATCCGTGATTAATTTAGGGTGAGCTTTTCCTGTTGAAAAGGAAGAATGATCAAATGGGAGATGTAAGCGTCTGTCATCATCTAGTCAATAATGGTGTAAAATTAATCATATATGTATTCTATTCATTTAAAACTAAAAAGTTATCAAATTCCAATCTTGCATGGTCTCTAACGTACCAAGGTATTTCATCCGGTCGTTTTAACGCATATCCCTATTTTTGCCTCCCTTAGATAACCCGGATCACAAATTCTATGAAAAAATCTCTGGCACACAGCAATCTCTTTTCAATCTGTTTGATGGCGTGTTGCCTGCTCATAGTTTCTACTTCCTGCTACAAGGAGAAATTCACGTCCGAACAGGGAGATAAGTTGACATTCTCTGCTGATACACTCAGTTTCGACACCGTGTTGACCAGTATCAGCACGGTGACTCGGTATTTTAAAGTGTATAATCCTCACAACCTTTCCATCAATATTGAGGAGGTATCATTGACGGGCCCACAGGCTGAATTTTTTACATTGAATGTAGATGGTCTGGCAGGTGATGTCATTCGCGATGTCACCATCCGGCCTAATGACAGTATCTATGTTTTTGCGGAGGCCATCATTGATCCGGATCTACCGCAATCAATAAGTCCTTTCGTTCTGGAAACAGATGTGGTTTTTAAATACAATGGAAACGAGGATAAAGTACTCGTTGTAGCATGGGGCCAGAATGCAAACTATATCCCCGGCCCGCACACACCTAATCGTATCTCTCTTCTGTCATGTGATCTGGGCGAAGAAACATGGGATGATCCAAGACCGTATGTTCTATATGGGACTTTGCTGATCGATTCATGCACGCTGATTCTTCCCGCAGGTACCCGTCTGTATGTTCATGGTGGTATTGCAAATAACCAATTGGGAATTTATAATGAAGGACTCATCTATACATTACCTCATGGCCATATTCGCACAGAAGGAACACTTGAAAATCCGGTCATCATCCGCGATGATCGTATAGAACCTGACCATGATGGTGAATGGGCGGGCATACGGTTAGGACCTGAAAGTGGTCCTCATTTTTTTACACATACCCATATCACGAGCGGCATAGTTGGTATCTCTGCTGATAGTGCAAGCACGGTTGATATCAGTTACAGTACCATTGCGTTCACAGGTGGGCCTGGATTTTTTGCAAGACACGCTAATGCAACTATTACAAATTCACTTTTTTATGAAAATGGTGCACAGGCGGTAGCGCTTACATTTGGTGGCAATTACACCATTGACTATTGCACTATGGCCAATTTTGGAAATGATCGTGAGGCTATATTGATGAATAATTTTTTCTGCTCAGATGCTTTATGTTCGGAAGGGGCTATTTTAAATAAGCTGAACAGCAGGATCCGGAATACAATTATGATTGGTTCTTCTTCGGATGAAGTGTGGATTGTAGATGGCTCAGAACCTTCGTCCGGATTATTGGATATTCAGATGAATAACAATATTGTTGTTGTGGATGAATTGCTGCTTGCTGAAAATTTCCCACAGTTTTTCGAAGAGATGTGTCATGACTGTTTTGAGTATAATTTTAATGACACCTTATTTGTCGACATAGACAAATATGATTTCCACCTGGATACATCATCCATAGCTGAGATGAAAGCACTGCCCATTCCGGGTATTACGGATGATAAAGATCGCAAGGTTCGCGACGCGGTATTACCTGATATAGGCTGTTATGAATTCCAATAAGCATTTATGCTTTTGTAGGCACATGTGTGTTGATGCTTTGTTTGTCAACACGCAATAACACCATAAATCCCAACGCAAAAAATACTGCAAGTATCAGGACACTTATTCGCATACTTCCGGTAAGCGTATTGACAAGTCCAAAAATAAATGTCCCTGAGACGATAGCTACTTTGGAAAGAATATCATAGAAACTGAAAAAAGATGTCAGATCTTCTGTTCGGTTTTCCAGCAGCTTAGCATACGTAGACCTTGATAAAGATTGGATCCCTCCCAGCACCATGCCTACACAGGCGGCGATTGTAAAGAAGTGCCATTTTTCTGTGGTGAGAAAGG
>JANPKZ010000332.1:0-21242 GCA_031426295.1 Saprospiraceae bacterium | reverse complement strand
AAGCAGCATTTCACGCACATCTGTATCTCCATTATCGTTAGTGTTAAAGAATCAGGACCTGATATTTTAGTGGCTTACATGGTACTGATTTTGTATATTTCACGCTAAGAAGGGAACAGAAATCTTGAATACGGTAAGATTTTGCTTACTTCTCAAGGGGTTATATATCAATTTTTTCATCAACTAAATTTCTGTCTATTCAGGAATCTTTACAGACTCGAGGCTATGGTAAAAAGACTGGCAATTTATTTTTCAGTGGCACTGACTTTAACAGTGACAGCCGTCCAGGGGCAGGACATCCACTTTTCACAATTCTATATGTCCCCGTTGACGCTCAACCCTGCTTTGACAGGTGTCATGAACTGTAATACCCGTATCGTGGGTAATTACAGGAATCAGTGGGCATCGGTGCTTGGAAAAGGTGCTTATAACACATACAGTGTATCGTATGATCAGAAGCTGCCTGTAGGCCGTTATGACTATTTCGGATTCGGAGGTAATATCTGGTCTGACGTAGCAGGTTCGCTGGATTTCCAGACACTGACACTGAAACTCTCAGGTGCTTATAGCCGCAGAGTAGGTGGTGACAGAAGAAAATCCCACTACATTGTAGTAGGTGCTGAAGCTGGTGTATCCCAGCGCAGTATTGATTTTACCAACGCCCGCTGGCCAGTCCAGGGCCTCAATGGTGAATATGTACCAGGAACTCCTTCAGGAGAGCCTGACCTCCCGGATAATTTCCTGTTCGGTGACATCGGAGTCGGTGCCTTATGGTTTTCCATCCTTGGCAAACACAGCAACTTCTACGTAGGCGGTGCTTTCAATCACCTTAACCAGGCTAACCTATCCTTCTATCGTGAAGACGGCGAGTCCGTAGAAAAATACTACAACAAATCAGTTCTCCATTTTGGTGGTGAATTCCCTATGGGTGGTGGCAATGTATCACTTGTACCCGGTGGTGTGTTCTTCAAACAAGGACCTTCCCTGGAGATAAACGCGGGTAACAGCTTCCGTTTCAACCTCGACGACGGAGGTGCTGACCAGTCCTTCCAGTTTGGTGCATGGATGCGTCTTGCACGCCATTTCGAAGATCCACTTCTTGTAGATGCAGTGATCCTGTCCACACGTTTTGATTATGAAAACTGGGGTATCGGTTTCAGCTATGACATCAACGTTTCCAGTCTTTCCAAAGAAAGCCGTGGTAATGGTGGTTTCGAGTTCTCGATGATCTATCTCATCTGCGGCCCTCAAAACCGCGGTGTGTATTGCCCGAAATTCTAGTTAATAACTAATAGTTAAAAGTTAATAGTTAAAAGCTCACAGAGCGAAACTTCATAATATAAAATCCCCGTTTGCAAATGATGTAAACGGGGATTTTTGTTTCTCATTCCTTCTCCAACTATTAACTATTAACTTTTAACTATTAACTGTATTCAACTTTTAGTTTTTAGTTTTTAGTTTTTAGTTAACTTGTTGTCCCCCTTTGTCAGGTTATAGTCTCCATGACACAATCCATTTTTTTCACGACTTTAATTGTACCAAGGGATGTTTAATAACACAAAAACAGATCAAAAGGCAAAAACGAATGGTATCACTACACCATCCACTTCCTCCAGTAATAGTCTCGTATTAGGAACCAACATTGAAGGTTCGGTACAAGCTGACAAGGATATTCGCATTGATGGGTCTCTCAAGGGAAATCTGAATTGTAAAGGCAAGGTCATCATAGGCCCTACAGGTTTTGTCTCCGGGGATGTACAATGCGAAAATGCTGTTATTGAGGGTCGTTTTGAAGGCATGATCATCGTAGGCGATGTGCTGCATGTGAAAGAAACTGCCCGCGTCGAAGGTGATGTCACCACTCAAAAGCTTGTCGTTCAGCCTGGATCCATATTCAATGTAAAATGTAAGATGGGTGCACCATCTGGACCGGCCCGCAAGGTGAACCTGGATGACAAGGAACCGGCAGAACTTAACAGCCTTCCGAAAACCAAAGCAACGATGTCGTGACGGGGAAACCCGAACGTTCAACGCCCAGCTCGAATCAATACCTGAAGTACGGTGGCATGGCTATGCAACTCTTTTTGTTGCTCGCCATTGGCGCCTGGTTAGGCCAGTTCATTGACAGAAAGCTGGAGACACCAAAACCGTATTTTACAATAATACTTATCTTGCTTTTCACGGCAGGTTTTTTCTACCGGCTGGTCAAAGATTTGACTCGTAAAGATGAGCCCTAAGCAGTTTTTTGCAGGTCTGGCCATCACCAGTTTTGCACAGGTTGGTATTTGTATGCTTTTGATTTTCCTGGTGACCTCCATCCGGGATCATGCTGCATTTGTGGGCGTCACTATATTCTCTATGATCGTTTTTTCAGTGATGTTGTATGGCGCGGCGAAAGTGTATGCACGCAGTTCGATGGCTCGGCTTTATATCCAGCTGATCATGATCGCCGTATTCCTGAAGATGCTATTGTGCCTCGCATTGATTATCGGATATAAGAAAGGATTTGAGCCGGTTGGCAATGGATTTATCTGGCCGTTCCTGGTGATCTACCTGACCTCCACCATTTATGAAGTCATCTTCCTCGAAAAGGTGGGACGTGAAAAACAAAAATTAAAATCATGACACACATCTCTGGTCCTATGCTGGTGGAATTGGAAGGGCATCGATTTGAGATCCCTGACTTGAATCATTCAAACCTGTTCGATCAAACCATTACCACTTCTGAATTGGAAGTAGTGCGGAATGAAAAAAAATATTCCCTAATGCTGGTGTCTGTTGACCTCGACACCCGCACATGTATTATTGAAATTAATGGCCAGGAGAAGAAGGCAAAGATCATCCGTGAGATCGACATCATGATCGAACGAATGGGTTTGAATGCAACCCAATCTAAAAATCAACGGCAGTTGATCGCACCCATGCCCGGATTAGTGAAAGATATTCATGTCGCAGAAGGCCAGCATGTAGCGAAAGGAGATCCTTTGTTGATCCTGGAGGCTATGAAAATGGAAAATGTACTCAGCGCACCGCATGAAGCCCAGATCAAAAAAGTTAATGTCATAAAAGGTCAGGCTGTCGAGCGGGGACTTGCCCTTATTGAGTTTTCTCCCCTACTACGTCAACCTGACCAGGATCTTATATCTTAATAATTAGCTTCGAAAAACTCTTTGTAGGTATCCAGGGAACGTGCCTTGATGACTTCGCGGTAATTCTTCTGTGTGATCGGATATACTTCGTAGATCGCATTAGACGGAAGAAAATCTTTTGGATTTCTCTTAGCCGTTTCGAAATACTTCATGGCTTTATCCTTGGTGGTAAATGACCTTACCAGTACCAGTGAATGATTTTTAGACGGATCAAATACAAGACTCGCCATCTTCAGATTATCAAGCTGGAAATACTGGTTATGAAATTTTGCCAATGCTACTTTTGTATCCTGCAGGCTGAGCTCCTCCTGGTTGAGTACATACACTACTACAAAGTGAAGTGCATTGTCTTCTTTCGTAAACTTTGCAACACTCAGTCCTGTCTCACCATAGGTTGTTGACTGATTTCCGTCACCTAACAAGAGAAGGATATCTCTTGCCTTTGTGTCCTCCGGTGTGTTGGGATATTTGGCAATCACTTCTTTGAGTCCATCCACGTATGCATCTTTCCCAATCTGCGCGCCGAGGCTCATCGCCTTCAATAATTCAAATTTGGCCATCAGAGAATTGTTGACACCAAATTTTTCACCTACATCCCTGATACGCTCCAGCACAAGCTCATGGTTGCCTGCATCAAAAAATCCATATGTCTCATCATAGTATGCCACAAGACGTTCGTGTTCTGACTGCTGGGATTTTGCATAATTCGGATCAGAAAGAACTTTTGCAAAACGGCTGTTCGCATAATTGGTTACGATCAGTTGTTTGTATTTTTCAGCACGTGCATGATCTCCTGCAGATAAGGCTGAGAGATACAACTGGTAATAGATCTCCAGCTTTTCTGCAGCATCCGGATATTTTACAAGGATGTCTTCAAGAATCCTGATCGAACTTTCGAAATCTTCCAGGCGATCACGATACAATTGGCCGAGAAGTAACATGGACTTACGAATAGTCGTATGTGACACGGCACGAGCCGTATCATTTTTCGGAACGTCTTTGAAGAAGTTTTCAATTTCACTTTCATACAATCCGATATCCCCTTCTGCAGCATCATCTACAGCATCTGCGGAACTGGCATATTGACTTGCCTTAGAACTTACACGCCAATAATCTGTCAATGGAATATCACCCCATGTACGATCAAATTCGCGGCGGACTTTTTTCAGATTCTTTTGATCAAACGCCCAGAAAATAGTTTCCTGTGTATTGAATCCCTGGTTGAGCTGTCCACCCACGCCCGGGTTACTTGCGGCTGCAGTGCTTATGGGTTTGTTCTTATTATCAATATTGCCGGCATACTTACTTTTAGCAGCCAACTCTTCTGCTTCTTTTTGTTTGGCTTTTTTCAATTCCTTCGCGATCACATTTAGCTCTTCATCTGTTTTGTATGAAAGCACCAGGAGGCTATCCTGCAAATTGATCGTTTCAATATTGGTGGCGATATCACGAAGATTCTCTGCCATCTTTTTGGAATACTTGTACCGTGGATCCGTTTCCTGCATTACAGATACAGTAGCTTTAAACGCTTCCTCGGCTTCTACATATTGCAATTGCTTCATGTACAGCGTTGCGAGCAGGTAGTGACTTTCGACAGCCTGAAAATTATCACCTGCCACATTCAATACACTGTTTTCAAGATGCGCAATGGCACCCGGAATATCATCTTGTTGCAAAGAGAGATCTGCAAGTGTGTAATAAATGCGTCCCAGGTATAACGTGTTCTTATCATCCTTCAGCATTTTCGCAAGGCTTGCTTCCGCCTCTGCTAATGGAAGTGTTTTGTTACGCACACCTGAGCGGATAATGCTAAGCTGTGTATTGAATTCCATCTCATACTGATTGGTAAAATCAAGAGACTTCTGATAGAATTCTGCAGCTTTTACAATGTCACCCTGCTTATCATATAGTTGTGCAACGATATAGCTGTATCGTGCTTTCAAAGCTCTTTTGCTTGCACGTTCTATTGCTTGTTCGAGGAATGGAATTACCTGCGGATAATTTTCACGTTGCATATGATAATATGCACGCGCCACAGGGAGTTCTTCAAAAACTTTCTGAGGCACTTCATTATCTGCTTCAAGCCGTCTGAATTGAAAATCGGCTGCAGTCCAGTTTTCGCGTTCGATGTATGTCTTGCCGAGCCATAAAATGGCTTCGTCGTATACTGGTATGTGATCAAGAAACCCCCCATCCTCTCCTTCTGCTTTTGCTTTTGCTTTCAGTTCAGCAGCGGTAGGTTCGTATTTTTTCTCATCAGGTAAGGGAACTGTTACTGTTCCATCTGCTGCTTTTTCTGTACCGGGTCGGACCAGGTCATCAGTGCTCTTTCCTTTTTTCTTTCGCTTCCGTAATTCCTTATTGTAAGCTTTCCGTTCGGCCTCTGCTTTTTTACGGGCTTTCTCCAGTTCCTTTTTGCGTTTATTGGCTTCACGTGATTCTGAGCCATTCTTGCGATGATCCTTTTTGCCTGCAGCGGTTAGTTTCCTGTTTTTCTTGTTCTTTATGGTTGCTCTCTTCCCGTCCGGAAGGAATTCATCCATGTAGAATTCAAATGCATTTTCAGCGGCTTCATAGTCCTGTTTCAGGTACATGGATTTGCCGATCAGGAGATAGGAGTCATCTGCCCAGTCACTGAATTCGTGCAGGGTGACGACTACGGATACTTTTTTAATGGCCTCATCCAGGTCTGCCTTGACAGGGTCTGCACTTTCAACCGCTGCATACTCATAGATGGGGAGGATCTCGTTGTAATTGTCCAGGTGATCCTCTTCAAGCCGGAGGATGCTGGCTTCGACGAGCTCATTGGCATTGAACCAGCCATTATACTTGGCGGTCACGTTATGGTAGAATTGCCCTACTTTTGACATGTCCGCCCTGCTTTTTTTCGTGACACACGAGCTCAGCAATCCTAATGTCAAAATGATGAAAAAGGTATATTTCACGTTGATACGATATAAATCTTAGGTGATTGGAAGACTGTGGATTAGCCCCAACAGTTGTCAAAGCTATTAAACTGATCAAAGGGCAAATTTATTTCAAAATAACGACCGTCACAAACCTATGACAGATCAGGGCAAAACCCGCAAACGGAACTGGCATACAATCTATCGCCTGGTACTCCGCAAAGATGAGACCCTGGAGGAGGTCGGGTCGTACCGTCTGACCCTTCTCAACCTGTATATCCTGCTATCTTCTATCGTATTGGTTGCCATGGGTTTGATGGCGTTTTTTATCTTTTTCACCCCTTTAAAACGTCTGGTTCCGGGGTATGGGACGCCCAGCAGTCACCCGGATTATATCCGGATCAGCAAAAAAATGGCTGTCCTGGAAAAGGAGCTGGAAGACTATAAGACCTACTACCAATATTTCAACCGGATGATCAGTCTGCCGGATAGTATTGAAACACCGGATATGACGCATATTTCCAAGGTAAATCCTTATCAAAAAGAATCCTCGAAAGTACAGGGCGTCACCGCCGCTGAAGAACCGAGGAAAACTGAACAGGTGGTAATCAATTCATCCCCTGCGTCCAATGAGGTGCTGAATGTAGCTGATTACCGGTACCTCATGCCTCCGATTTCCGGCGTGGTAAGCAACGGGTTTGATCCCTCTACCGATCATCTTGGAGCAGACATCCTTGCACCGCACGATACCCCGGTTAAGGCGATCTGGGATGGCCACGTCATCACTGCAGACTGGACGCTGGAAACGGGTTACACGATCGGGATCCAGCACAGCAATGACATGGTTTCCTTTTATAAACACAATGCCAGCTTACTCAAACGCAATGGAGCTTTTGTCAGGGCGGGTGAGGCTGTAGCCATTATTGGGAATACCGGCAAACTTACTTCGGGACCCCATCTTCACTTTGAACTATGGCTGCAGGGGAAACCTGTGGATCCGACGCATTACATTGATTTCTAGGCGGTTTTAAATAATTCTGCAGCGGTGGTCCTTAGCTTTTTACAAATTCGGTTGAACAACTTATCCTGAAAACTTGTCTTTCAGGGCTATTTCCGTATATGGCTCCTATCTTTGAGCCAGCATTTCTCTGATCCCATGACAGATAATCATTCATTACGCAAGCTATACAATGACAAAGGTGAGACCATCAGTCCTTTGTTACCCGAGGAAGTTAAAAACTTCCTGATTGACATCGACGGGACTATTTGTGATGACATCCCTAATGAAGAGCCAGAGCGTATGGTCAACTGTGCCCTCTATCCGGACGCCCTGGAGACCATCAATAAATGGTACGATGAAGGTCATATCATCACATTTTTCACCTCACGCACTGAAGCACATCGTGAGATCACGGAAACGTGGCTGCAGAAAAATGGATTCAAATATCACGGACTGCTGGTGGGCAAACCAAGGGGTGGTAATTATCATTGGATCGATAATCACATCGTGCGCGCTACACGCTTTAAAGGCAAGTTTACCAACTTCGTCAAAAAGCAAAAGACAATCGAGGTTTTCGAACGCTAGTCCTGTAATCAGCTACCACTATTAAGTGAGTAAGTCCTGTGTGGCTTTATCTACTGTAGGATATTCAAATTGAAAACCTTCTTTTTCAATTTTATCTGACCTCATGTATGTGCTGTCAAATAAAACCCTGTGCATTTCTCCCAATACCACACTTAATACAAACTTAGGAACCGGTGCAATGAGTTTTTTGGGACGGATGTAGTTTCCAATGGTTTGAATAAGTTCTTTATTTGTAACCGGATTAGGGGCAGCGGCATTGTAAATTCCGGAAATAGGTTTTTCAATTGCAAAAATGAACATGCGTGCCATGTCATCGATGTGGATCCATGACCAGACCTGGCGTCCGCTTCCAAAGACAGGTAATATGCCGGGCTTTGCTTTTTCAAGAATTTCAAATAATGCACCGCCTTCTTTCCCAAGTACAAGTCCGATCCGGAACATCACGGTGCGGATGCCAAGCTGTGCGATCTTTTGATGCGCCTTTTCCCAGTCAACCACTGTCCGGATAAACCAGTCATCTTTTATATCAATCGGGGTAGTTTCATCCAGCTTTGAGTCTTCGTGATGACCGTATATTCCCATCGCGGACGCTCCTATATAACAATCCGTTTTCAGCAACCCTGTGCGCAAATACGATTCGAGTGTAAGCGTGGCATCGAGTCTGCTTTTATAAATAGCTTGCTTCCGGTCCTCCGTCCATCTGCCGGCAGAGACATTTTCACCGGCCAGATTGATGATGGCATCAAAAAATTGCAAATCGGTTTGGCCAATTTTACTTTCCCCAGGCGACCATTGGATCCGTTTTGGTCCTGCCTTCCTGCTCAACAAAAAACATTCCCAGCCTAACGCTGATGCCTGTCTTGAAATAGCACTGCCTAATAAGCCACTGCCTCCGGCAATCAAAATTCGTTTATTCATCCTCCGTAAAATACAATTTGTCTCAAAGGGTTCATGCAGATGGAGTAACCATTGACTTTAAAACGTAGGGGCTTGTTATCTTTGAAACATGCGCACGAAGGGAATCATATTTTTTGTGTTGGTCTCCGGTATCACTTTTAGTTTTCTTTCCTGTAAGAACAACACGACTACAGACGATACATATGCAGTAAATGTCAGGCTCCCGAATGAACCTGAAAATCTGCATCCGATGCTCACTAAAAGCTCATTTGGCATACAGATAGCATCCAGAGTATTATTGCCAGCGGCAGAATTTGATCCCAAAACCCTGAAACTATCTCCACTGCTGCTTACAGAGATCCCGGCTGCACGCGAAGTAACTGAAGGTCCTCATGCCGGAGGAACAGTATACCAGCTAAATTTCAGGCCAGAGGCAGTGTGGGATAATGGACAACCTGTTACATCCGCTGATTACCTGTTTACAATAAAAGCTGCATTTAATCCTTATATCACCGGCTCCAGCTGGAAAGGTTTTCTGGCATACGTAAGTGAAATCAAAACAGATCCATCAGACGCGAAAAAGGTCGAGGTCTATTTTGATTCAACATATATCCTGGCTCTGGAGGCGATCACCAATATCAATATTTATCCATCGCATGTCTATGATCCCGACAGGATCCTGGATGAATTTCCAGTAGAACAAATGATATCCCCCGACCAGGTGTGGACACCTGAGCAGGATACGCTTCTGAAAAAATTTGCATCATCATTTCAATCCGTAACCTACTTCCGTGATACAGTGCAGGGCGCAGGTCCCTACGCATTTGATTCATGGACAACAGGAGAGAGTATTAGACTGAAGCGAAAACAAAACTGGTGGGGTGATACAGTTGCTGATGCACCTTTATTATTAAAAGCATATCCGGATGAGATCAATTACAAGTTCATCGCAGATGCCGCAACTGCCGAAGCAGCATTGAAGTCCGGTGAAGTAGACATTCTTTCAGAAATACCTCCTGCTGATTTTGTCAAAATGATGAATGACGATGCATTGAAGGATGGTTTTGAATTTGATACACCTGCCATCATGCAGATATTCTATATCGAGATCAATCATCGTGATCCGATCCTGTCGGATAAAAAAATACGCCAGGCTCTCGCCTACTCCATAGACTATGATGGCATCATGAATAATATGCTGGCAGGTCTTGGACAACGTACGATCGGCCCGATCCATCCCCAGCGTGGGTACTATCACAAATCCTTACAACCGCTGGAACAGGATCTCAATAAATCTATGGCCCTGATTAAAGAAGCCGGATGGGAAGACACGAATGGAAATGGCACACCAGATAAATTACTCAGTGGCAAACGTGAAGAGCTCATTGTTGACATCAAGGTAAGTACGAAAGAGGAGGGCCAAAGTCTCGCAGCGATTATTAAAGACAATGCACAACGTGTGGGCATCACTGTCAATATTGTCGCAGTGGATCCAAGCCAGTTTACGCAGGATATAAGGGCATTAAAATTTGACATGGCTCCTATGCGTAACAGGCCCTTAGCATCCATTGATGATCTTTATCCAGCGTTCTACTCTACCAGCCCTGCTAACCGGAGTGGTATTCAGAATGCGGAAATTGATGAAGTGATCACTGACATCCGCACCTCTGAGTCTACTGCTGAGCGCGACTCGAATTATTATAAATTGCAGGAACTTATCTACCAGGAGCAACCTGCTATTTATTTGTACGTGCCGATGGACCGGATCATTATTTCCAAAAAATATAAAACCATCACGTCATCCCTCAAGCCTGGTTATTTTGAAAATCTTTTTGAGCTCAGAGCATAACATGGGACCGTCATGATTAGGTCTCTGCTCAGGAAAGTATTCTATGCCATCGTGGTGTTATGGATCCTGTCCGTCATCATCTTCTGGCTGAGCAAACAAATGCCGGGTGATGAAGTGCTTGATTATGTAAGTATTGATGATACACGCTATGCTGCGCTGATCAATCCGCTTGATCAGCGAACATCGTATGGTCAGGTGGCGCGTGAGCGGGGATTCTATTTTCCGGGTTTTTATTTTTCTGTGTCACCCTCTTTGTTTCCCGATAGCGTTGATCTTATTCTGAACAGGGATGAAAAAGTAAATGTCAAAAACTGGATCACCGTTTACAAACAACCTGAACGAGTTCTGGGCTTTTATCATCTTCTCTTACAGGGAATGCGATCTTCCTGCTCATCGGTGCAAACAGGATCACCGGGTTTTCAGTCTTGTTTGTTCTATGCACAATCTCTTGCCACACATGATCCGGAGATTATTTATACAAATGCAGTTGCAGTGTCAGGACAGATAAACACTGATAGTAGTGTTACAGCGAGTATAAGAGAAGATCTGTCATCACTCATCATGATGATGGAGGATTTGAAAAAAAATAAACCAAGTGGGCTTGCAATCAGTTCGTGGATGCCAACGATCAGATGGCATGGGACGCAAAATCAATATCATCAATGGATGCGTGGATTACTTCTACAACAACCATTAACATCCCTTATTGATGGCAGGAATGCATGGAAAAAAATTTATGAAGCATTATCATGGACGCTGTTGCTGAATGGTTTGTCATTGTTGCTGGCACTGGCAGCAGGAATACGGATTGGAATATGGAGTGGAAAACATCATGGTCGTGGCTCTGAGAAAAGTATCAATTGGATATTATTTGCATTGTTTGCTATTCCTTCATTCTGGCTGGCTACATTACTCATTTATTTTTTTGCTTCGGGGGAGGTCATAAAGGTATTTCCTGCCGGAGGTATTGGGGACCAGCGTGGTGATGCGGGTATTTTTTCTACTGTGGGGAATCTGTTCATGCATCTTTTTCTGCCTGTGATATGTCTTGCAGCAGGAGCGTTGGCGTATGTGTCAAGACAGATGAAAGAATCATTCCTCCATGAAGCAAAACAACCTTATGCACTGGCATTGAAAGCGCATGGTGTGAGTAAAAAAACAATACATCGGTTTCATGTCATTCCAAATGCATTGTTTCCCATTATTACCATCATCGGGGGATCTGTGCCCGCACTTCTTTCGGGTTCGCTCATCATAGAGGTGATCTTTAATATTCCCGGTATGGGGAGACTGATGTACAGCAGCCTGCTGGCACGTGATTGGCCTGTTGCATTTCCCTTGCTTATGATGGCCGCTTTCGTGACAGTGGTTTCATACATTCTGACAGATCTCATTTACAAATGGGCTGATCCCAGGGTTAAAACGGTGGAGGGATGAGAAAAATGAAATCGATATTTCACCGGCTTCCGTATTGGAATGACAGCAATGCAGTCAGATGGTCGTGGATCTTTCTGATGATCGTTGCTTTTTTTGCTATTGCAGGACCTTTTGTGGCAAATGAAAAACCGTACTACATAAAACTGGACGAGAAAAAATACTATCCGCTTTTTCAAAATATTTCTGAAGCGCAATTATCACAATTACATCCGGATCATTCACCGGTTCGATGGCGTGAAACTCAATTTCAATCTGCAATTTATGCCCCTATTCCGTTCAGTCATTATAGTATTGACCTGAAAGCAGGTGCGCATGCAGGACCATTTGATGCGCAACCCTCAATCAGGTTTCGGCATTGGCTTGGTACGGATCCGCTTGGTCGGGATGTGACAGCAGGTATGATACGTGGTTGCAGGGTGAGTTTGCTGATCGGTTTAGGTGCCATGTTGCTTGCCTTATTGATTGGAGTGCCGCTTGGCTCAATAGCAGCTTATTGGGGAAATAAAAAATGGCGGTTATCATGGCTGCATGTTTTGCTTGCCGGTATTCTGGTTATAGCGGGCCTGTATACTTTTTTCATTCCAATTTCCATTGGAACAAAACTATTTGCTCTCGCCCTTATCATTGTATGTCTCGTGGTTCTTGCAATCCTTTTTAAAAAATTCAAATCCAAACGAATTGCAATTCCGCTGGATCAATTGATCATGGGTCTCATCAGTATCGTGGATAGTTTTCCTGCCTTATTTATCATCCTGATGCTGTTGTTTGTCATTCCTGTCAAAGGATGGTTTATTGTACTGCTGGCCATTGCCGTCATACGATGGCCGGTGATGGCGCGATACATGCGCGCTGAAGTTTATAAGATGAAAGAAAGTAATTACATCAAAGCTGCGCAGGTTCTGAATCTTCGTGATCTCTATATACTGCGTCATCACATCATACCATTTGCATTCAGGCCGGTGATGATCAGTTTTGTTTTTGGCGTATCATCAGCGATCCTCGCGGAATCATCACTTTCGTTTTTAGGAATTGGCTTACCTGCGGAGGAATTGAATTGGGGCCGATTGTTGGCACAGGCTCGCAATCATTTTGATTCATGGTGGCTTGTGTTGTTTCCGGGGATGGCGATATTTTTTACACTCATTGCATTGTATACGATAGGCAATGCGATGCAAAAAGAACCATCCGTGATAGTCGATGGACAGAAATTTTAATTAGAGTGTTTCTCTTTGTGTTTGGGTTTGAACTTGCCTTTTTTCGCTTTATACCCTTTCGGTGGGATCAATCCGGATTTTGTTTTAGACGACTTATAGTTTCCGTTTTTATCTACCTGCGCCTGGGTGGATTCGGTCGGACAACCGGATTTTTTGCTGCAGGAAGGGGCTGAAAGTGCGATAATTGCTATGAAAATTAGACACAAAATGTTCCTCATGCCTCAAAAATAGGCCTTTCAGGCGATCGTTTGGAGAAAAAGTCAATAAAATCAAGCTCTTCAGGCACATTTTAATGTATAATGCTTGTTTTTAATATATCCGCGACATACATTTGACCCGAATTTTATTTTTTGTTTAACATAATCAAGCTGATAATGAACAAAGGCGATTTAATCGAAGCTATTGCCAAAGGCGCTGACATGACGAAAGCAGATGCTGGTCGTGCACTGGATTCTACTTTGGATGCAATTTCCAAAACCCTCAAAAAAGGTGACAAAGTCACTCTTCCTGGATTTGGTACTTTTTCAGTTAGCAAACGTGCTGCTCGTATGGGCCGCAACCCAGCTACAGGTGAAGCCATCAAAATCAAGGCTAAGAAAACTCCTAAATTCAAAGCCGGAACAGGTTTGACTGAAGCAGTGAAGTAATTGACATTCCACTTTGATCGTGCAGTTGACTAAAAGCAATTGCAAAAACTGAAGAAGGCACTCTGGAAACAAGATTGCCTTCTTCTTTTTACATCTCCCAACAGTAAACAATATCATGGCTAACATCCAGGAACTTAATTCTATTGCCAGCCAGGTCAGACGTGACATCATCCGCATGGTACATCAATGTCAAAGTGGTCATCCCGGCGGTTCACTCGGTTGCACAGACTTTATGGTGGCATTGTATTTTCATATCATGGAGCACAAACTTCCATTCAATATGGAAGGACATGGAGAGGATATGTTTTTTCTTTCCAATGGACACATCTCACCGGTATGGTATAGTGTGCTTTCGCGCAGTGGATATTTTCCCACCAGCGAATTAGCAACCTTCCGTCACATTAATTCACGATTGCAAGGTCATCCTACGACGCATGAAGGACTTCCGGGTGTGCGTGTTGCGTCTGGCTCACTTGGACAGGGATTGTCTGTGGCGATCGGTGCAGCGCTTGCAAAACGTATGAACGGAGATGATAATCTTGTTTACGTTCTTACAGGAGATGGTGAGTTGGAAGAAGGCCAGGTATGGGAGGCAATGATGTCTGCCGCTCATTACAAACTTGATAATATCATTGTCGCAGTTGACTGGAATGGTCAGCAGATTGATGGTCCTACTGATCTGGTAATGTCTTTGGGCGACCTCGAAGCAAAATGGAAAGCGTTCGGATGGCATGTGCTCCTGATGAATGGCAATAATATGGAAGAGGTGGTCTCTACGCTTGAAAAAGCGAAGAGCCTGACAGGAAATAAACAACCAATCGTAATCCTGATGAAAACTGATATGGGGTATCCGATTGACTTTATGGTGGGAAGCCACCACTGGCATGGGATTGCTCCGAATGATGAACAAAGGGATAAGGCGTTGCTCCAGTTGGAGACGACGCTGGGCGATTATTGAAGTACGAAGTACAAGGTGAAGTACGAGGTACGAAGTGGGAAGTACGAGGTAAGTAGTACGAGAGATTAGCATTCTATCAGGTGATACAAATTACGAAGTGTATTTTTTGACGCCAGACTGATAGACGCCAGACGCAATCAAAAAAACTCACAACTCACAACTCACAACTCACGATTAACGATTCACGATTAACGATTCACGAAATTTCTCACTGCTCACTGCTCACTGCAACTTTTAACTATTAACTTTTAGCTATTAACTTTTAGCTATTAACTAACTGACAACTCACATGATAAATGATTTTCCGGTAACAGGCAAGAAAGCAACGCGCGATGGATTTGGCGATGGATTGCTCGCAGCGGGTCAGCAGAATGACCAGGTGGTAGCATTATGTGCGGATCTGCTCGGATCGCTCAAGATGAATGCGTTTGTGAAATCATTTCCTGAACGGTTTGTGCAGGTGGGTGTTGCAGAAGCAAATATGATGGGCATCGCTGCGGGATTAGCGACTGCAGGAAAAATTCCATACACAGGAACCTTTGCAAATTTTTCGACTGGTCGTGTCTATGATCAGATACGTCAGTCCATTGCTTACTCACATAAGAATGTAAAGATCTGTGCATCACATGCGGGTCTGACATTAGGAGAAGATGGTGCAACACACCAGATCCTGGAAGATATTGGCATGATGAAAATGCTGCCTGGAATGACCGTGATCAATCCATGTGATTACAACCAGACGAAAGCAGCCACACTTGCCATTGCAGAGCATTATGGTCCTGTGTACCTTAGATTTGGTCGGCCGTCATGGCCTATTTTCATGCCAGACAACTTACCATTTGTAATTGGCAAGGGCATCATGATGCATGAAGGGACAGATGTAACGATCATTGCTACAGGCCATCTCGTTGCCTATGCGATGGATGCAATTAAAAAACTGGAAGAACAAGGTATCTCTGCCGAACTTATAAATATTCATACCATCAAGCCACTGGATGAAGAAATCATTCTCGATTCTGCCTCCAAAACAGGTTGTGTAGTGACCGCTGAAGAACATCAGCGGAATGGTGGCCTGGGAGATTCTGTTGCGCAATTACTTGCCCGCAAGATGCCAACACCGCAAGAGTATGTTGCAGTCAATGACAGCTTCGGTGAAAGTGGTGTGCCGGAACAACTTCTGGTGAAATATGGTCTCAGTCCTGAGAATATCGTAACGGCGGTGAATGACGCGCTGAAGCGGAAGGAAATGGTGGGGCACTTCGGCTAACGCCGGAACGGTATTCAGTATTCGGTGTTCAGTGTCCGGCGTTCATGTAATCGGTATTACTGGTTACTAAAAATATGAAAACCATACCTGGTAATGGCACTATTGAAATAGTGCTTTCATTTCAACAGTATTTGATACAATATTCAGCATTTGAGTATTTGGAGTTACGCCATAGGTGGTGATCATCGTGAGAAAAACATTATTGCGAGTCTTTATGTACGTTTTAAACAAATCGCATTTTATTCTTAACTCATTGTAGTATGGTTTGGAGATTACAAACTCATCAGTATAAAATTTTACTTCGCAAAGATTGATACAATTGTCTGCCCGATCAATGATCAGGTCGCTCAAACGTCAGCTTTTCGTTAATTTCACGAACCATTGTGAAAAGTGAGGGAAGTGACAGGTGGTATGGTGACAAAAAGAAATCGCCAACATGCAATATGCAGGGGCACTTAACAAATCTATTTTACCAATAGGCTATTCTATAATGCCTATTCCATTTGGTATCCTGGGTATCAAAATTTTCTGCTGTTTATTGTCTATTATCTTCTATTTTCATGCCAATTCCCAACACGCCCAGATTCAATCATTTAATATCAATGATGGCCTTGTATGTAATCAGGTCCGTGGCTTTTATCAGGATAAAAAAGGATTTATCTGGGTCATGACATGGGCAGGTCTCAGCCGTCATGATGGATATTCTTTCAGGAATTACACCCTGGCTGAGGGCCTGTCACATCCATTGATCAATGCCATGCTTGAAGGAGCAGATGGCAGAATTTTTGTAGCAGTGAATGACGGCAGTGTAGATGTGATCATGAATGGTGAAGTGCATGAAGAGTTGCGCATCAAGTATGGGGATCCGATCAACAAATTAATTTCTGAACCTTCAGGAAGGATCTTAGCTCCCACAGATAATACGGGTATAGGTATATTCCATGAAGGCACCTTAACCACATTAAAAACATATCCTTCTCCATCGTCTGTAAGTGATGTTATTTCAGAAGGGGACCTTTTTTTTATCTGTGGTTATAAAAGTGGTGTTATACTCCATGACCATTCTTTCCTGAAATGGTGGCCTGATACAATTGGATATAATTGTATCCTGAAGGATAATCTCGATCGGATCTTTGTTGGCACATCAAAGGGTCTTCGATTGGTAAATCGTTCACCAGGTGTCAAACAATATGAATTAATTACCACTGCATTTGAAAATACTCCCTGGAGTCGATGGACGATACATGACATGGTTCAAACCTCCGACCGTTCTATCTGGCTGGCAACCATTGGTGGTCTGATCCAAATCAAGCCAGATCAATCATGGCGATTGTATAATAGAAATGACGGCTTACATAGTGACTATGTAACCTCACTATTTGAAGACAAAGCAGGCTTTCTCTGGGTAGGGACTGATCAGGGTATTGCCAAGCTTGACATAAAAAACACCATTGATCTCTTTTCGATCGGAGAGGACTTGTCTAATAGTTTTATCTCTGATATTCTTCCTGCCATGGACGGAAGTGCTCTAATTATTTCTAATCGATCAAAGGTTTTCAGAATTAAACCAAATCATCCCTTGCAATCCGTAGATCTGAATAACCCCGGAAAAGTTTATGAATTTTTAATCATTGGAAATGATACGCTCGTATCCACTGATAAAGGGCGGTACAGGTTAAACGATAATGAGACGAGGTTATGGACAACTATTCCATATTCATATGCAGATGTTTCCCTGGAAGTGAGTATTGGTTGTATATTTTCAGTCCAGGGTAATAAAATCAATATCTCTTGTTCAACTGAAAACCATACAGACTCCACCTTGCATGACCATATCAGTTCTATAGCTTCCGGTAGAAACGGAGAGATATGGGTCGGTGCTATAAACAAGGGGTTGTATCAGGTTAAAGTAAAAATGAATGTGAACGGAAAAATGGAATTTGAATGGAAAGATTTCAATGACTATCTACCAGAAAAAACAATCAGAAGCCTGCATGTTGATCCCGGAGGGAATATCTGGATCGGAACCCGCTATAGTGGGCTTGTCCAGCTATACCGGGATTCTTTGACAGGTACATATGCAACTCATATTTTTGATCGTAGTGATGGTTTTATTTCGGATTTTATCTGGTCAATTGCTTCAGATAAAGAAGGAAATATCTGGGTAGGGACACATGCAGGTATTGAAAAACTAATTCCAACCGAAAGCGGGTATAGAATTTTTTCTTTTAGCCGGGTAAATGAATTTTTTGCCATTGTTAAAAAACTAGTAACCGGCCCTGACAATTCTATTTGGTGTATCACTACATCAGGTGTAGCGAAAATAAAAGACAGCCAATATGAGACTACCTCCCCTTCCGAAGTCTATATCACTTATGTAACCACTGATAAACAAAACCTGTTCGATCCACAGTATCAATTGCCTTTTGATCTGAAATACAATCAGAATTTCATGGATATTGAATTTTCATCCAATGACCACATCAATGGACGACAAGTAAAATATAGCTATCGCCTGGATGGGAGTCAGGACACCTCCTGGTCGAACCCCATCCCGATCCATAAAGTTTCTTTTGCTAATCTCTTACCGGGCAAGTATAGCTTTGAAGTCAGGGCATTAGGGTGGGATGGAACTCTTGGCGAAAAAACAGTTTATAAATTTAAAATACGTCCTCCATTCTGGTTGCAGACCTGGTTTATCTTATTATCCATTGCAGCTATTTTTACATTATTATATACATTCTACCGTTACCGTATCCGTCAATTGAATCGAATACAAGAAGTAAGAAACCGAATAGCTTCGGACCTGCATGATGAAATCGGATCTTCACTCACACACGTAAATATCCTGAGCGAAATAGGCAAAAAAACAACTACGCCTGATAAACAACCGCAACAACTGTTTACGCGGATCAGTGAAGAAGTTCAAACTTCATCAGAAGCACTTGATGATATTATCTGGAGTGTCAGCAGTCGTGCAGATACGGCAGACGATCTTATATCAAGAATGAGAAGATACGCTTCCGAAATATTTGATACAAAAGGAATTTCGTTTGCATTACATGAAGAAGTGGTTGATGCAACCCAAACCCTGAGCCTTGAACTGCGTCGTGACTTTTATTTGATCTACAAAGAATTGTTGCGAAACATTCTACGTCATGCTGATGCTACTCAGGTGGATATTAAAATCATCGGGGAGGATCAATTGCTTTGGCTTGTGATCCGGGATAATGGCAAGGGTTTTGATCAGAATGCCCCCTCAGACAGACAGGGATTACAAAGTATCAAAGGCAGGGTGGCGAAATGGAAAGGCCAGATCTCAATCGATTCCTCCCTGATGAATGGGACAGTGATACGGGTAGGCCTGCCGCTGCGTGCAAAGCATTTCCTCTTCGACAGATGATTCACTCAAATGGGTGAAATGAACAAGAGATATATCCAGTAGATTTGTATCACATGCCTACCCGGATCGTTATTTTCGAAGACAATGATCGCTTACGCGAGTCCCTTGCGGTTCTTCTGCAACATTCAGATGATTATACAGTGGTGGGGCATTTTAATAATTGTAACAATGCAAAGGAGATTACCCTGATGCATCTGCCTGATGTGATCCTGATGGATATTGATATGCCGGGCAAAAGTGGTATCGAAGGGGTTGCCCTTGTCAAGGAAGCAAATCCGGAGACCGCCGTGATCATCTACACTGTTTTTGAAGATAATGACAAATTATTTCAATGTTTATGCGCAGGTGCTAATGGTTATTTATTGAAAAAAACACCACCGCAGAAATTATTCGATGCAATTCAGGAGGTGATGATGGGTGGCGCACCTATGTCCCCACAGATCGCACGGAAGGTGCTTGGGTCCTTTCATATTCGCTCCAATAAAATCAGCTATGATCTGACCCCGCGTGAGACAGAAGTGTTGCAGCACCTGATCAAAGGGTATGGCACGAAACTGATAGCCTCCGAGCTATTTATTTCATTTGATACTGTGCGTAGCCACCTCAAGAACATCTACCAGAAGTTGCATGTCAATTGTGGTAAAGAGGCTATCGTCAAAGCGCTGAGAGAACGGATTGTTACTTAGTGATCGGTAATCAGTGATCGGTATTCGGTAAAATCGGTATTCAGTATTCAGTAATTGGTTTGTTTCAATCCAAAATGCGCATTCTAAAATCCAAAATCCGTTTGTTTCACTCAAAAGGAGGATTGGAGGGGTTCATACTTTCTACAATTTTTGTCGAAAGTATTCTACATCATGCGAAAATTTATCCTTTCCTTCAGCATCTGCTCATTTTCTCTTATCTGGAGTTTCTCCTTTGGCCAAAATGTAGGTATTGGCTTACTATCTCCAGTGGCCAAGTTGCACATTAAAGGGTCTGCCGATCTTTCGCAGTTTATCATTGATGCTCATAGTAGCCAAAGCAATAGCAATCCACTCATTAAATTGCGAAGCAGTGACGGCACTGAATTGATGTGGATCCATTCTGATCATTTTACGAATACATTTCTTGGGCTCCAGGCTGGCAGGGTGAACAATGCAACTTCAGGTGGCACTAATAACGTATTTGTTGGGAGCGGTTCAGGTTTTTTTAATAGTACCGGAGGTTTCAATGTAGGTAATGGTTTTCAGGCGCTTTATACTAACACAGTAGGTTATGGTAATACAGCTACCGGATATCGAGCACTGTGGTCTAACACGGCAGCAAACAACAATGCAGCAAACGGATATTTTTCATTGAATTATACGACCACCGGTGATCACAATACAGCAATGGGTGCTAACTCCATGCTTTTCAATGTGGCTGGAAAAAATGGCACTGCCATTGGATCTGGTGCCATGCAATTTGCAAACAATACAGCCACGCCATACACTAATTTTAATGTGGCTGTAGGTTTTGAAGCGCTGAAAGGATCTGCAACACCGGCGAACAACACAGGTAATTCTAATACAGCAATCGGCTATAAAACATTATGGAACAATACAACGGGATATCAAAATTCCGCTCTTGGGGAATCTACACTGTACTACAATACAACAGGGTATCATAACACTGGAATTGGTAATTACGCGCTTCTGGATAACACCACCGGATATGAAAATACAGGCATCGGAACTGAGGCACTTTATTCCAATACCATCGGAAACTATAATACCGCCAGTGGATACGATGCGCTATATAGAAACACCAAGGGAAATGAAAATACGGCCAATGGAGTCAATGCCTTGTTTAACAATAAAACCGCGAGTCAGAATATTGCCATTGGTAAAGATGCTTTATTTACTCAATCATTCGAAAATGGTGGCTCTGCGTGGACAAGCGGGAATGT
>JANPKZ010000331.1:0-5751 GCA_031426295.1 Saprospiraceae bacterium | reverse complement strand
ATTGAATAGATCGATCCGAATGGTCTTGATTATGCTTTTCGATTTGTCGGATGATCGGGCTGATCTTCATAAAATTGGGTCGGGCGCCGGCGATGATGTCGAGGATCATATGGAATTAATACCAGGGTTCGTTTTGTACGTTGCTATATACCTGTCGGATACCTTCTTCAAGATCGATCCTGGGTGACCATCCGCGCGTTTCTAATTTCGAAGTTTCCAATAATCGTCGTGGAGTTCCATCAGGTTTTGTATTATCATATTTTATAGATCCATGGAAACCAACAATATCTCTTACCAAATCCGCCAATGAGGCAATTGAAATATCATCTCCGGTTCCAATATTGACAAAACCATCTTCATTAAAATTTTCCATTAACCAGATACAGGCATCTGCGAGATCATCTGCATGCATAAACTCTCTTCTCGGTGTGCCGGTACCCCAAAGCAGCACCTCATCAATATTATTCTTTTTTGCTTCATGGAATTTCCGGATCAGTGCCGGCAAGACATGTGAGTTATTGAGATCATAATTGTCATTTTCGCCGTACAGGTTTGTTGGCATGGCAGAAATGAAATTGCAGCCATACTGAAACCTGTATGAGTCCACCATTTTAATACCAGCAATTTTCGCTATTGCATATGGCTCATTGGTTGGTTCAAGGTACCCGGATAACAAATAATCTTCACGCAGGGGTTGCGGTGCAAATTTTGGATAAATACATGCCGATCCAAGAAAAAGTAGTTTTTTGACACCTGACAAATACGCATGGTGAATGATATTATTCTGGATCATCATGTTGTCATAGATGAATACTGCTTTTTGGTCATTATTCGCCTTGATACCCCCAACTTTGGCAGCAGCCATAAAAACATATTCCGGAGATTCTTTTTCAAAAAACTGTTTTGTGGCTTCCTGGTTTCGCAGATCAAGTTGTTGGGACGTATATAAAACAAAATTACTGTAACCAATTTCCTTCAATTTTCGAAGGATGGCAGATCCTACCATCCCCTGGTGACCTGCTATATAGATTTTAGCATCTAAGTTCATAGATTATGCTTCAAATTCATTTAAGGTTTTGAATCCACCTTCTTTCAGATATTTTTCTCTTCTGAAAAGCTCGAGGTCAGCGATGACCATTTCCTTACAGAGCATATTGACATCATACGTGGGTGTCCAGTTCAGCAATGTTTTTGCCTTGGTCGCATCACCGATCAACATATCCACTTCGGTAGGACGAAAATATTTTTTGTCAACATTTACTACCACATCACCGGGTTGAAGTTTTGTTTCTCCATTATTTACTGTTGAGATGATGCCATGTTCATTTACTCCTTCACCAGAAAATTCAATTCCGATACCAGCCTCTGCAAAAGACATTCTAACAAAATCCCGAACACTCGTTGTGACACCCGTAGCAATTACCCAGTCTTCAGCTTGATGATACTGCAGGATTTTCCACATCAGCTCCACGTAATCTTTTGCATGCCCCCAGTCTCGCATGGCATGAAGATTTCCGAGATACAATTTGTCCTGCATTCCTAATACGATCTTTGCAACTGCCCTGGTGATCTTCCTGGTGACAAATGTTTCGCCACGTAATGGAGACTCATGATTAAATAAAATTCCATTACAGGCAAACATGTTATAAGCTTCACGATAATTGATTGTTATCCAGTACGCATAGAGTTTAGCAACACCATATGGTGAGCGTGGATAAAATGGTGTTGTTTCTGTTTGTGGAATCTCCTGCACCTTTCCAAACAACTCTGAAGTTGATGCCTGGTAGATCCGGATCTTGTCTTCCATCTTCAGCATCCGCACAGCTTCCAACACACGTAATGTTCCCAATCCATCAATATTTGCCGAATATTCAGGTTCGAGAAAACTGACACCTACATGACTCATCGCACCCAGGTTATAGATCTCATCAGGTTTTACTTCCTGAATGATGCGAATGATATTTGTGCTATCGGCGAGGTCACCATAATGCAGTATAAAATTGCGGCTGTCAATATGCGGATCCTGGTAGATGTCATCAATACGCGCCGTATTGAAAAGTGAAGAACGTCTTTTGATTCCATGCACTTCATATCCTTTATTGAGAAGGAAGTGAGACAAGTACGCTCCATCCTGTCCGGTAACTCCGGTGATTAGGGCTCGTTTCATTTTAAAATTGTTTATTGGGAAGTGATGGAAACCACTTATAGATTATGTTGCTTTCCGGAAAGAGGATGACCCATGCTGTGATAAAGATCAGCTTCAGGTCTACCCACAATGATTTGTTTGCATTATACCAGATTTCCAGTTCACCTTTATGCGGGGCAATATATTGTTTATAATATGTGGATGGTTCCATTCCGCATCCAGAGATCAATTTTTCTTCATCCCTGAAGACGATCGAACCAACTCCCGTGATCCCTGGCACACTGTCGTATACTTTATACCTGATGTCCTCCGGATAGGCATCGAATGTGGATGTCACTAAAGGCCTGGGACCTACAATGCTCATATCTCCATTTAATACATTAAAGATCTGCGGCAATTCATTCACCTTTGTCATGCGAAGGTATTTGCCAAATGGGGTTACTCGCGGATCATTTCTCAAAGTGATCGCTCCTGTACCGATATTCAAACTATTCTTCATCATGGTGGCAAATTTGAGGATCTTAAAATTTTTGTTTTTTAATCCGATGCGGTTTTGTTGGTAAAATATTTCACGTTCACCAGTTACACTCAATACCAGGATCACGATAATAAAAAATGGCATTAAGATCAGCAGCGCAAATCCCGCCACACATATATCCAGAAGTCTTTTCAAGAAAGGATACATATTACATTTTGGAGTCTAGGTTCCTGCCCTTCTCCATATGATCAAATTCAGGCATGATATTTTTCATGGCATTGACGATCATTTCTTTTGTTGTTCCGGGCATACCAAATATTTCCTTCAAAGAATTTATTTGATTTCGCATTTCCTCCAGTGAATACCGGGGTTGCGCTTTAACGATCCCTAATGCTTTGAAAGATTGTAAATCTGTTACTTCGTCATCAGTATAAAACTCCTCATAGGGTTTTTCTCCTGTTGTGTCAGAAGAAAAATAATAAACAGGATAGGTTTTACTTTGCGGTGTCCAGTTTTTTGATTTTTCCTTCGCCTCCTCTTCGGATCCGGATTCATCAGATCTATAGCCCAGTTCGAACAGGTACTTGTCCGCGATTTCAGAAAACGTCATCATTTCTGTTTCGGCAAGCTTTGGAAAAAAGATATCTGTGCTCTCACCTAACAGGCTGGCCAGCATGCATATCTGCCCTGATTCAGCTGGTGTGACAAAATATCTTTTTACATCTGAAGGGGCGGAAATAGGCTGACCCATCTGGATACGTTTATTAAAGCCATCTAAAAGGCTTCCATTAGAAAACGCCACATTAGCAAACCTGGCTGTGGATACTTTCACCTGATCTGCGTAAGCCATAATCAGATGTTCCATAATTTTCTTGCTGCCTCCCATGATATTGACCGGGTTGGAAGCTTTATCTGTGGATACAGCGAAAACATGTTTTGGTTGATGCTCTGCTGCAGCTTCTAACAATGAATCCATATTGTACACATTGTTGGTGATCATAGCTTCTACGGCAAGAACATCCTTTTCACTGCGCACGTGTTTATGTGCAGCGAAAGATGCGATGACATCGAAGTGATCATGCTTCATCAGTTTCCTGAAAACCGGTGAACCAAAATCAAACGGATAGGTTAGAAAATGATCCGGTAGTTTTATACCAGGCGTACTGCGGAGATCTCTTACCAATTCAGTTAGGCCATTTTCATTATAATCTACTATGGTAATTCTTGCAGGATGAAAAGGCAGGATGGCTTTGAGATAAGAAGAACCGATAGTGCCGGCGCCACCTGTGATCAAAAATGAATTGCCCTGTATCAAGGATGATAACTTATCATACTTGTCTTTGATGTCATCTTTCAACAAAGAATCACCTCTTCTTACAATGTGCTTTTCGATAAATTGCTCAAGGGAACGCTGGTACATCAATTTCCTGTTTTGATTTCTGATTCACCCTTCACCATAATTCTGATTCCCTCCGAAAAGCTGTAGGGAGCCGAAAAATTCAGTTGCTTGTTTGTAGCTGAACTGTCTACCACAAAACTTTCAAATAACCTTTGATATACATCTCGTTTAAAATTCCTTAATCCCCATTTAAGGATCCCAGGAAAATTTATCAAAGCTTTATTCAAACCCTTTGCAGATAATATTTCTTTCACAATCTCTGTAGTAGACTTTGGTTCATCAGCAGCCACAAATACTCCGGGAGCCTGCTGATCTATTACGGTCTTCACAAAAGCTATAAAATTCCCAACAAATACAATACTTCGCACAGAATCAATTCCTTGAAATGGGAGTACCGGTAAGCGATCAACCCAATTCATTATTTTCCTGATATTTCCCTTTACACCCGCACCATAAACTACTGCGGGCCTGATATGGGATACAATAAAATCTGCATCTGCCAGTTCGGTTAGTTCTTTTTCTGCTAATAATTTGCTTTCACCATAAGGTCCGGATGGATGGCATTCGGATAGTTCATTCAATATCTTATCACTACTTTCAGAATATACTTTAACAGAACTTATGTAGATAAAATGTTTTACACCCATTTCTTTTGCTGCCTTTGCAAATTGAACGGGAAGGTCAGCGTTGATATTAAAATATAATTCAGGGTCTACATTTTCCTGGTGGGCTATTCCAGTCATGCAAACGATTGTATCTATATCTCTCAATACCTCTTGAAAATTCTGATTCTGCTTAATAGATGCTGTAGTAACTATCCAGTTCTTTTTCAAAAATGGAACGAGATGCTGACCCAGAAATCCTGAAGCACCTGTGATCAAAATCGTTTTATAGTTAGAAATACTCAAAAACTTTTTTAAAATATTTCAGCGACAAGACACCGAGGTTCGTATATATGCCATTTTCTCTGCACGCCCTGACGATTTCTTTATTGAGTATCACCCTGGCTTTAATATTCTTTGTGCTCACTCCTCCGAGGCGCATTGTCACAATATTTAACGGGAGATACTTATAAGAAAACCCTTTGCTAAAAAGCATTCGGATCATAAGTTCATAATCAGCCGATATCCTGTAATCCTCCTTATATAAACCTGCGCTATCGTAACATTGTTTCCTAAGATAGAAAGAAGGATGTGGAGGCATAAACCCCCAGCGAAACCACGTTGTCTTCCACCCTTTAGATGAATAATACCTTACTATCTTATTAAGGTTGGTTGGCGAAACGAATGCAATATCTCCAATGATACTATCCAGATCCGGTGTAAAGGCATTTACAATTTTTTCTATCACATCCTTGCTCGAAAAAAAATCGTCTGAGTTTAATATGCCAATGATATCGCCCGTTGCGTGCCTGATTCCCTTGTTCATGGCATTAAACATGCCTGAATCCTTTTCACTGATGACCAGTGAAACATGAGGGAATGATTTCACAATCTCCACTGTATTATCATTGGATGCACCATCAATAATAATGTGCTCAATATTCGGATATGTTTGGGCTGCAACGCTTTTCATTGTATCAGCAATGGTGGCGCTACTGTTATAGGTAATGGTAATGATACTAACCTTCAATTCCTCTGAATATTATTTTCACGTTCAATCAGGCAATTTTCCATCACCAATACATCCATATTTGTTCTTAAGAAACAATCTAATGCTTGCTCAGGA